>CALAJO010000081.1 GCA_937922745.1 uncultured cyanobacterium | reverse complement strand
ACAAAAGCCCGCTCATCCTCACTGGCGGTTAACAGAAACCAGGTAATCAATCCGCCTGTTAATGTCCACGAGCCAATCAATGCCAATTGAATAATGGGATGCAAAGCCAGCGACATCAGAGGCAGTGCCGCATGCATCAGCAGATAGCTTGCCCCCATGGGTAAGAGGATGACCAAATGGACAGACTGAATATAATGGCGGATGGAAATATTCAAATCCTTGCAACTTTGCCGCACCAGGCAACCATGATGCTGAACCAGCATGGGAATCAGCGTTCCCAGGGCAACTCCGGGCAAGCCGAGCGGTTTAATCAACACCAGGCTCAGCAGCAGGTTGCATATGGCCGTAATCACGCTGGTTACGGTTAAATAGTGTTGGCGCCCGGCATTAAACAAATAATAAGTGGCGGGCAGTTGTACCGCCCCGCTCCAGGTGCATGGCACCGCAATGGCCAGAATGGGCAGCGTTGGGTTGAGTGGAATTTCCCCGGCGCTGAACAGGCGGAAAATAACCGGATAAAACTGGATGATAAGCATTAACAGCACACAGACCACGAAGTTGTTGAGGCAGCTTAGGCGAAGAAAGAAACGCCGGGCGCTATCCGATTCGCCTTTTGCCGCGAGTTGTGAAAAAAGCGGGAAAATCCCTTCGCTGATCTTGATAATCAACTGCATAACAATTCCGAGAAAACGAAAGACGATTTCGAAAATACTGACCGAAGTCAGCGGCAAAAACAGCGCGATGACGAAATTATCAATCTTATGCGAGATTAAAATGCTCAGGCTCAGCACCATGGCGTGCAGGCTCTGGTGGGTCATCCGCTTCAACGTGGCAAAATGGAATTGAAACCGGAGACGAAAGAGTTGCGGCTCCAACCGGACAGCCTGAACCACAATCATCAGGGAGCGAATAGCGGACGCCCCAAGCCTGCCCAGAAGGAAACCCACCAGACCATAGCCGTTGAGCAGTAACACAATTCCGGCCGCATTCCCGGCGAGGCTAAAAACCATATCGGCCAGGTTGGTCCACTGGTTCAGGCAATGGGCAACCAGGATAGCCCGAAAATAAGCGGTGTATAACGTTAAAACGGATTCCCCAAGAATGATCCACAGGCAGATAGAAGCCAAGTGATGTGTGTATTGCGGAAATTGAAACAGATTCGGAATAAACGGCAGCACCAGCAACCCAATCATCAAGGCGATAAGGGAAAGCCCGATATACAGCAGATGTCCCATGGAAATTACATGCTGGGCCTCCTGGTTTTGATGCGTGCTGCGATAAGCCCCCAATATGCTGATAATGCTGCTGGTAAAGCCAAAATCCAGAATCAGGACCAGCTCCACCATCCCAATCAGCAGGACGTACAAACCGTATAACTCGCTGCCCAAGGTGCTGATGAGTAAGGGAATCATCAGGATATTCAAGGCCGTTTTCAGCGCGATGTTGCCAAAACCGCTGGCCATGCCCAGAATCAACCGTTTTTGCTGGCTCATCCCTTTACCTCCCGCAAGGCTGTGGCGTAAAGCAGCGTGCCTAACAGCCAAAACATGGGCGCGGCGTTAAACATAAAAACCATCTCATCAAAACCGCAGACGATGAGGAAATAAAGGCACAAGGCCATAATTGTTGCGTATAAAGGCTTAACCAGGCGGCTTATACGGCGAAACCAGCTTACAAAGGCATTCCACATAAGGGAAAGCACGCCAATAAATAATAAAAGCCCCATCAAACCCAAATCGTAAAACAGGCCGATATAACCGTTATGAACCAGGACAAGCGGCTGAGCCTTCCATTCGTTGTTATAGCTCAACAGGTAAAGCAGCTCGTTGGCCGCCGTCAGGCCATGCCCTTTAAGGAGCCATCCGCCACCCATGTTGCCCAGCAAATCGCCCCATACCTTGACTCTCCAGTTGAAACTGGCCATCTGATCCACCCGGGATTGGAGGATGCTGAAGAAACCCTCCTGCGAAACCAATTCAAAAATCAGAAAACCAGCCGGAACCAGCACGGCCATCCCCAGCAGGAGCCACAGCATGGCTTTGCGGAAGCTGGGCGTAAAGAAGTTAAATACAAACATTAACCCCATACAGAGTAATAGAGCCGCAATGGCGGTTTTGGACAAAGCCAGCAGAAAGGCAATCGATATCAGACCAAGACAGAGCAGAAGAAGCCATGTGGGGAAACGCGACTTACGACTCCCCTGGTAATAGGCCACTAACCCGAAACCATATAACAAAACCAGCGCCAGGTAGTGTGCATAGAGATTGGGATGCAGATAAAGCCCCTGCAATCGGATAAACCCATCAACATCCTGCACCAGCAAGCCCAACGGATAGCAGATTGTTGCAATAAGGGCAGTGACTGCCGTAAAGCCTAACAGCCATCGATTGAACCCATCAAACAGATGTGTTGGATCCGGGTGTTTCATGGTTGCAACAGCGGCCAGGATGACGGCACAAAGGCTAAAGGTTAAGGAAAGCACCTGCGTCAACCCGGCCGATCCTTCAAACCAGACATTTTCCATGGCCAACCGGGGATCGATGGCATGGACATTGTGGAACTTGTAGCAAATCACAATCCAGAGCCAGAATAGCAAGAAATATTTAAAATGCGGGAAGTTCCAAAGTATCGGTATAACGTAGCGAAGCCCGAACAGGCCGGCAGGAAGAGCATAAATCATAAATATGATTAACGTTAAATGCGTATTGATCCCGTAATGGGTAAACAGGATCTCCTTTAAAAACTCGGCAACCGGCCAACCGAATGCAGCAAAGTACAATAGGAGTTGAGGCTGTTTAAAAACGGTGTGCAGGACATACAAATATCCAGTGATGCCGGTAATACCCATTAACAGAAGAATAAAATGCTCCAGTGAAAACAGGGCTGAAACCGGGCTAAGACCCGCCACCAGAGGCATGACGCCATATAAAACAACGGCACAGAATAAACCCGCTAATACAGCGAGCAGGTATGTATGGGGATAATAGTACCCTTTAACGACCAGGCTTTTTATCACAAGCCAGTTACCTCATACCAAGGATTTGCCAGAGCGCATTTTCCATCCGGCCCTGTTGCAGATTGTTAATTAAGTAACCATAAATCCCCGGATGGTTTTTTATCCAGATTACTAATCTTTGTATGATAGAGTTGTGCTAAAAATCCCCAGGCCTAAATTTAATTATAAAACTCATGAGTCTGCCGGATTTTTCCGACGTTAACAGGCCAGGAAAAGCGGCTCATGTTTAAATGGGAGAATAATATGCAACTAACAAGGCACAAACCCATGTCAAGCAGTCCTTATGATGATGAGGCTTACCTGGCTTGCTGGTGGCAGTATCTTGCCCACAATTATGACATCTTGTGCCGACGCGGCCCGTTTATGCTGATGAACCGCAAGGTCCTAAAGGGCTTAACCTGCCGAAAAGTGACAATGACCGGCTGGAATAATAGCGCGATTACCCAAGCGTTTACGCCAGAAAAAGCATTGCAGTTGACTCGTTTCATTTCCGGCTTCAAGTGGGATTATATCCGGATTAACTGTTTCCTGACCGACCAGGAGCGGGAAGCCATGCGCATCCTGAATGATTATGGCCTGGAAGTCATTACCTGCCCGATTGAGCCGGAATATGTCATTGATACAACCCTTCCCTGGGAAGCGTATTTAAAGACGCGAACACGCAGCACCCGCTCTAACATCCGCCGTAAGATGACTAAAGTCGAAGCTTGTAAACCCCGCTTCGAAACATTTAGCGGAGAGGATGCAATTGATGATTTTTTTAAGGTGTTTTTCCGGCACCACATCCCCTATTGGGATCAAAAAATCGGGTATTCTTATCTAAACGATCCGCTTGAACGGGAATTTATTGTTGCCTGGGCCAGGATGCTGCACCGGAAGGGACAGCTTCTCTTAAACAGTTTATATATCAACGATGAGTTGGCCAGCCTGGGTATGGATGTACTGCATGGAGATAGTATGTATGGTATTCTCACGATTGTAACGGGTGTTTATCCGGAATTATTCCCCGGCCAGGTGGGTTGCTTTTACGAAGTGCAACATGCGCATGAACTTGGGCTTCAACGCTACTGGCTCTCCCCGGGAAAAGAATTTTACAAGACCCAGTTAGTCTCACAAACGATACCGCGCTACTGCTTGATTATCCCGAACGGGCATTCCTGGAAAGGACAATTCTATAGCCGCTACCTGCAAAACAAGTTGGCCCAATTTTATAAGGAAAATGAGCTCGACGCCGGCACAACAAATTAAAACTTACTTTTTGGATAACCTGTTTTTGAAATAACATTGATATTGATGCCGTGTGGCGGTCATCAAGGTCTTGATGGAGCGATCGCATTGCCAGTGCAGAAGCGCCTTGGCGTCCTTAAAAACCCACATATTCCACAAGGTTTGTTCCTTATCCGTCCACCTGGATTTATAAACTTCGTCCCCCCGGCCAAAATCCAGGCAAGTACCGCCATTTTGAATAATATGACGAATCAACGCGTCAAAATGCAATGTGCCGGGATCATAGTCTGCATACTGCTGATTATAATTTAAAATTTGGGCCATATAATTCGGCCCTTGCCATAACGCCAGTATCGTACTGATGGGTTCGTTCCCCAACTTCAGGCAGGTTAATTCCATCTTTCCCTTACCTTGGGCGCTATCGAAGAAGTGCTGGTGCAGGGTTCGGTAAAATTGCCGCAACTGCGGAAACCGTGCAAAATTGCTCTTTACGCCACGTTGTTGCCAATACGCAATATGGGCGTTAAATAACGTGTCCAGGCAAACCTGGTTTTGCGACACGGGTGGAATAACTTCCAACTGCAAGGGCCTATTAGGATAAGTCTCCCTTAGCCGGTTAAGGCGGCGATTGATGTTATTTTTTAAATTTCGCTTCAGGCAGCTTTTATACTGATCAACCTGTTGCGGCAATTCAAGATAGGGGTTGGTTGTGGTGGTATATATCTGGAAATCCCGGATGCCAAAACGCAATTCATAGGCCAGCATGTCCAACTGCCTTTTATCCAGGGCATAACGTAAATCCATCACATCCCACCGTGCGCGATGCTCCAGCAACGCCTCGGCAATTTTGCCGAGAATACTGGTTGCAGGATATTCCGGAAGATGCACGAACTGCATCCACTCGTAAACATAGGGCTCGCTCCCGATAAACTGCACACACCGCAACAATCGTCGCGCCAGGCCAAACCGGGTTCGGCTAATCTTCAGCGGGGCCGCCCCCACCAGCTCACCCTCTTCATTGCGGATAAGAATGACCAAAAGCCCTATCGAATGAAAATGAGATAACCATTGCCACAGCCAGGCATGGGACAGGTTGAGGCTCTCAATCCCGCTTCGGGCAAGCAGTCCATCCCACTCGTCGCGAATAGCGAGAAACTCCGGCATGGTTGCCAATACTTGTAGATGTAATTTGCGGCACCGCCCGGGTGCGGTTAATATTGATGAAACCATGTGTGATGCCCTTACCATTAATACTAAACCGGCCTATTCCATTCCGTAAAAAGCCGTGCCCATTCTAAACCTTCACGCTGGATGGGCCACTCTCTAACAGGCTAGTTATAAAATAATATCTACCCTACAGGACAATATTAATTTTACATCTTGTCCGAGTGACAAGCATACAGAAGAATTTAATGAAAATGTCGCGATTTGCCAAGGCGGGCAATGGCGCTAAAAAATGGATATTGTTATACCTTCTCCCATTCATTATTTTTTATTTGATAATGGGAGGACATATGAAAGTTTGTGTAATTGGAACCGGTTATGTTGGGCTTGTAACAGGCACCTGCCTTGCAGAAATGGGAAACGAGGTGATCTGTGTTGATAATAACCCTGAAAAAATACAAAAGCTTAAAAACGGCCATGTCCCCATTTACGAGCCGGGACTGGAAGAACTGATTCAGTCCAATACCAGCGAAGGCCGCCTGGAATTTACAACCGATCTGGCGCATGCGGTTCAGGAATCCTTGATTTGCATTATTGCGGTGGGTACGCCCCAGGGCGAGGACGGCTCTGCGGATTTAAGCTGCGTAATGAGCGTTGCGCGGGCCATTGCCTCTATTATGGATGGCTATCGCGTTATCGTCACTAAAAGTACGGTCCCGGTGGGCACGGGGGATGAAATTGAAACCATGATGGCCCAAGCCACGCGCTTCCCCTTTGCCGTGGTTTCCAACCCGGAGTTTTTAAAACAGGGCGCAGCCGTGGATGATTTCCTGAAGCCGGATCGCGTGGTCATCGGCACCACCGATCAACGGGCAACGGATATTATGCGCGATCTGTACCAGCCCTTCTTACGAACCGGCAACCCCATCCTGTTTATGGACAGACGCTCGGCAGAGATGACCAAGTATGCCGCCAATGCCTTCCTTGCCACCAAGATTTCCTTTATCAACGAAATCAGCAACCTGTGCGAACGGGTCAAGGCCGACGTCAGCCAGGTGCAGGCCGGTATTGCCACCGATACCCGCATAGGGAGTCACTTTCTATTCCCCGGGTTAGGCTATGGCGGCTCTTGCTTTCCCAAGGATGTGCGGGCACTGATACGAACGGCGCGGGTAAATGGCACCACCATGCGGATACTGGAAGAGGTGGACAGCATCAACCAGCAACAGCGCTTAAGCTTCTTGAGCAAGATTTTCAGTTATTTTAGCGGGTCGGTTACCGGCAAAACCATTGCCGTCTGGGGGCTCGCCTTCAAGCCCCGGACGGACGACATGCGGGAAGCCCCCAGCATCCCCATCCTGGAAACCCTGTTGTCCCACGGCGCCCGCATTCGGGTCTTCGATCCGAAGGCGATGGATACCGCCTGGCATCACTTCGCGGATATGATTGATTATTGTGATAACGCCTACGATGCCTTGGACAAGGCCGATGCCCTGCTTCTCCTTACGGAGTGGAACGAATTTAGGCGACCCAACTTCGAGCGAGTGAAAGAAAAAATGCGCTCCCCGGTCATCTTCGACGGGCGCAACCAGTATGACACCGATCGCATGGCGCAACGGGGATTCCTTTATTTCTGCATGGGACGCAACGCCCATCTGCCAAGCGCAGCGGTATCCATTGAGGAGAAGGAGGTTTTACACGTATGAAACGCATTCTGGTAACGGGTGGCGCCGGGTTTATCGGCTCCCATCTGTGCGAATCCCTCCTGGCCCATGGCAATGAGGTGCTTTGCCTGGATAATTTCTATACCGGCAGCAAGGCCAACATCCGACACTTGATGGCGCATGAAGCCTTTGAACTTATCCGGCACGACGTCATAGAACCAATCATTCTGGAAGTGGACGAAATTTACAACCTGGCATGCCCGGCATCACCCGTCCATTACCAGTACAACCCGGTGAAGACGGTTAAAACCAACGTAATGGGTACGCTAAATATGCTGGGGCTGGCCAAACGGGTCAAGGCCTCATTGCTGCAAGCCTCCACTTCGGAAGTGTATGGCGACCCGCAGATCCATCCGCAACCGGAGGAATATTGGGGGCATGTTAACCCTGTCGGGATTCGCAGTTGCTATGATGAAGGCAAGCGCCTGGCCGAAACCCTCTGCATGGACTACTTCCGGCAAAACCACGTGGAGGTAAAGATCATTCGGATTTTTAACACCTACGGCCCCCGCATGGCGGAGAACGATGGCCGGGTGGTCAGCAACTTCATCATCCAGGCCCTGATGAACCGGCCGCTCACCATCTACGGCGAAGGCCTGCAAACACGATCCTTCTGCTACGTGGACGACCTGGTGAACGGGATACAGCGGATGATGAATATGACCCAGGCAGAGTTTATCGGGCCGGTGAATTTAGGCAATCCTACGGAGTTCACCATTCGGGAGTTGGCGGAACTGGTTATCCAGCTCACGGGTTCCTCCTCGGAAATTATCTGCCTGCCGCTCCCCGCGGATGATCCCAGGCAACGGCGCCCAGACATCACCCAGGCCCGCGATGTCTTGCATTGGCACCCCAAAATCGCCCTGGAGGAAGGCTTGCTGAAAACCATTGCCTATTTCGAAAGCAAATTGATGCGTCAGCGTTATAAACCGGCGCTGTCTGCCGCCCGGAGTTAAGCCTGCTGCGTCAGGCGGCAATGGGATCCGTCACAATACGGGGCGTTTTCCGTACGCTTGCACATGCAGAGCGATACGGTCGAAGTTTGCTCCACGATAAATGTGCTGGGACAAAACGCCTTGCCCATATGGGCGCCGTCGCAAAACGGCTCAAAGCTGGAGTATCCGCAAGTACACCAGGAGTAGATGCCTGGCTCCAAAGTCAGGATGGCGGGCTGGGTATCGGCAATATTGGGTTCGTTCGTCAATTTTTCAACTCCAGTCGCTTTCCGGCATACTTTCTATCCAGTAGGTTTCCTGCGCTTCATCCCAAGTTATCGTTAGGACGTTGGGGCGGCAGCAAACCTGGCAATCCTCCACATACGATTGAAGCCGCCCCGCACTGGGATCGACAAACAAGACATTGGGCTGGCTGCAATACGCACAGTAAAACGTTTCTGCCATAACAGCGCCTTATAAAACCCGATTCTTGCGAATATACAAACAGGTTGCGGCAATCGCAATCAGCAGCAGCGGCAGGAAAGCGCCCATTACCGGTGGGATAATGCTGGTTTCCGCAAGCTGGGCGGAAACGTGGCGGATGAGGTAGAATGCAAAATACAGCATTGCCGCTGCAAGAAAACCCATGTTGTTTTCGCTTCTGGGCCGCGTCATCGCCAGCGGGATGGCAATCAGCACCAGGGCCATCGAACTCAGCGGAATGGTCAGCTTTTCCCAAAGCTCCAGGATGATGCCCGGAGAAAACGTTTTACCTTTGGCAGTCTCGGTCTTAATCCAGTCCCACAATTGCATAAAAGACATTTCCTTGGGCTTAAACCCTGTTACCGTGGTTTCAGGCTTAATAAAATGCTGAAGCTCCAACGACGACGCGTGCGTGGTATTGGATAAACCGCTGGACGAAGCGACTGTATAAACACTCGCATCCTTTAAATGGATTGCATTGCGGCCCCAAAGCCCGGAGCGGGCCTGGATAATCTGCAACGTATTGGCGTTGGTTAAATCTACCAGGGTGGTGTAACCCAGGTTCTTTCCCTCAAAGCTGGAGATATAAAGCAGACGCTTGAGTTGCTGGTTATTATCAAACTGCTTGTAGGTAAAGTTTTCGTGTGTCATCGGCAAATTCTGCTGGTTGATGGCATAGGTTTTCAGCGCCCTGGAATACTGGTTACACGCCGGAACCACGTAATCGTAAAGGATAAAGGTGCTGGCCGAACAGATGACCCCGATCAGGATAGCGGGCATAGCAAGCCGCATCAGGCTAATGCCTAATGTCCTCATGGCAATCAGCTCGAAGTAATTGTTGAGCGCGCTATACACCATCAAGGTCGCCAACAACGCGCTCATCGGGATTACGTTGGTGATAATCCGGGGAATGGTCAGGCCGATCAAGGTTAGCGCAATGTCCCAAGAGATGCCGTAATGCTGGAGGTCTTTCATAAAGTCCAGCAACGCGTCCGAAAAGAACAGAACCAGCGTGAAAACAACAATTCCGAGGAACAGGTAATCCAGCAGCCGTTTAACAATATAGCGATCGAGGAGGGTTAACATCATTGAACTTTGTGCAAAACATCCGTGATGGCCCTATCATAGACGCATTTTGCCAAAAAAGATAGAGTTGAGGTTGGAAGAAACAGATTGTTTGATATTGCCCAACCCGCATTTTACTTTGCCGCTTAATTCTCTTACCATGGGGGTATGGGTAATAAAGGTAAGAGAAAAGTGAGACGATTCAGGTTCTGGGTATTCCTTGGCTTTGCGCTGCTTCTTTTAGGGGTCGCTGGCATTGCCTCCGAGCGATTTAACCTGCTGGGCTTTACATCCAGCGGCAACATGCTGTCTTCCCTCCCGGTGCTGGGGATGGATGCCGGAGAAGCCCGGGATAATTACCGGCAAGCCGGCACGGCCTTGGCGCAAGGCCGTGCGGATGAAGCGCTGGCATTATACGAAAAAATGAATGGAAAATACCCGGCCCTGCAACCCATGGTCCTGTTTCACCAGGCAGAGGCGCATATTAAACTGGGCAGCGAAGGCAAGGCCCAGGACATACTGAAGAAAATGGCCGAAACCTATAAAGATACGCCTTTTGAAGCCCTGGCGCTTTACGAAAAAGGAAAGTCCCACGTGCGGGCCAGCCAGCCTGAAGACGCAAAAGCGGCAATGGAAGCCATTGCAGGAATGGCGCCTAAAACCAACCTGACACTGGGAAGCCACTATTATCTCGGCGAAATTGCCCGCGCCCAAGGTGATAACGCCTCAGCCGCCCAGCATTGGCGCCAGTATTTGGAGGGCATTGCGGACGGGACATTCAGCTCCACGGCAGCCAAGGGCTTGCTGGAACTCCCTGGCCCCAAAACCGGCAAGGATCATGAAGTTATTGGCCTGGCGCTCTATCATGCCGGGCAGAACAAGGAAGCCATCCCGCATTTAATGAAGGGCGCGTTTAATACGGTGTGGGTGGAGCTGGGCAAGGCGCAGATTCGGAGCGGACAAAGCCCTGCCGGCTTAAAAGTGCTGGAAAAGGGCCTGCACATGACAACCCCGGAGGATCGCTACCAGGCAGGGATTGACGCCATTCTCAGCACATATCCCTCAACCGGCGCGAAAAAGGCCAAGTTGCAGCAGTTGTTAAATACCAATCCCAAATCCGGCGGGGATTATCTGTTGTGGCAGCTTCAGAAGATGAGTGACGGTGGCGAGCGGCTGGCTTACGGCCAACAACTGCTGACGAAATACCCCAAGAGTAACTGGGCCCCTGAAACCTCGTGGGAAGCTATGTGGCCGGTTTATAAGAGCGGCAATAACGCCCAATTCCTGGCCAAGGCGGACAGCCACCTCAAACTGTACCCCTATTCAAAGTCAGCACCCAAGGTCATGTTTTGGAAGGCCAAGCTCTTCTCCGCGCAAGGCAAGCGGGACATTGCGAACAGCCTTTACCAGAAGCTGGCGGATACCTATCCGGGGCAATATTACGCGTTTCGCGCAAAACAGATTTTAGCGAATAACCGTTCGCCTTGGGCCACCTCCCCCGGCACGCAATATCCGCCGGCGCCGGAGCAACAGGCAGTTTCTGCGGCCGGCATTGCCCAGTACAGCGGCAACGATACCCTGGAAGACACTATGGCCGAACTGATTGCCTCCAACAGCGCCAACGACGTGGATATGTTGTTGCAAACCGTGTATTCGCAAAAGCCGCCTGCGCCACTGTTAGGATGGGTTCATCAGCAGAAGCAATCCTATCCGCAGTCCCTGCGGGTCATCCGCGACTACCTGGACGAGTATCGCAAAAAAGGCAACATTATCCAGGATGCAAACCTGCTGAAGATGCTGTACCCTTTGCCTTATTCCGATGACATACAGGCGTCTGCCACCCGTAACAACCTGGATCCCTTCCTGGTTCAAGCCTTAATGCGGCAGGAAAGTTACTTCAACCCAATGGCGGTCAGCAGCTCCCAGGCCATGGGCTTAATGCAGTTGTTGCCTTCCACGGCCAAAGGCGTCGCAGAGTGGGAAAAGCTCCAGGGGTTTGATACGCCTGCCCTGTTTAATCCCAAAACCAACATTCAACTCGGCACCCGCTATATGCGTTACCTGCATGATACGTTTAACGGCAATAGCATGCAGGCAGTGGGCGGTTACAACGGCGGCCCCGGCGCCATGGGCCGATGGAGCAAAACGCTGCCGGGCTTGCAAACCGACCCGGATCTGTTTGTGGAATCCATTCCGTATGCCCAAAGCCGCGATTACATCAAGGAAGTGTTTTCCCACTACTGGAATTACAAGCAGCTTTACCCATCGTAGACTGCTTGGCAACTAAACGGCTTGCCGGGGTTTTACACGGTATATTGCGAAAGCTGTATCGGGAATCATGCTTCTTAGCCCATATCGGTCATCCATCACCATTTTACCCTGGAAAACGGCGGCCCCTGATCATCCTCGTTCTAGCCATCGCCCAATCCATGGACAGGACGCTTTTGTCCCGACGGTCAGGATGCGTTTCCAGGAGCCGATTCCACAATGGAAACGACTGAAAGTGTTTGTCGCCAAGCTGGAAAATGCCAAACCTGCCGCAAACAGGCAACAGGCGATACGCCTTATGGATCGCTGCCTGCTTTCCGCCGAGCGGCATTACAAGGTAAAAGAAGGGAAAATGTTGATTCCACCTCTGGAGCGGCAACTTGCGGACCTGCCGGATATTTGGTACTGCCAGGCTGCCGGCAACAAACCCTATCTGATTATGACGAATGCCACCGGCGCCATCCATATCGTGATGCGGCCCGATGGGTTTAACAACACATCGGCGGAACTCAAGCCGTTGCAGCCCCTGATCAGCAAATGCGGCCAAAACGGCCTCAACATTTGGGGTGAATAGGGGCGTCAGGCCGTCATGACAAACTGGCCACCTTGATCCGGATGCCTTGCCCTTTTTCCTTTACGCGGCAATTCCAGTTTCGGATGATATTGCTCCTGGAGAGGGTGTATCACTTTTTCAATCAGGGCGTCCACATACGGTTCGTAAAAAGTGCGGTTCACCTGAAGGTACATTTCAACGTCCGGGTTGGAAAAAAACTTGGGCATTTTGGACATAACAGGATTAAACAGGTAAGCCATCCGTTCCCCAATCTCCTGGGGATTGAGATTGGGGGGATCATTCGGTCGGTGCAACATATAAGGCAAGGCCGCCACGAACTTGGAATGCTGCACGATGCCTCTAATCGGAACCCGAACATCTTTTATAATCAGGTAGGAAAAAAACAACGCCAAACTCCGCTGCCGTTCACTCAGCTCAGGCTCTTCTGTCACAGGGAGATCAGACCGTTTAAACACGACTTCCCCATCCTGCTCTACCATGTCCCCACCATAACCGTTTGCAAAATCAAGAAAAGGGATAAAGCCCCGCTTTGAGCCGTTGCATTTACTACACGCATCCGGGAAGATATTATCGTTGTTCCACGTCCCACCCCATGCCTGTGCCTTAATATGTTCCTTGGAACGGGAAACGATAGCGCGCTGGGCCATGACTTTCCCCAATTCCTCTAACTCATCATCCAATTGCGCTGTCCCGGCATATCGCTGATAAATGCCGTCCATCTTGCCATATAACTCGTAAACCAGTTCTCGGTTACGGATCATGTCGCCAAAGTTATCCAAATCGGCATTCAATTCGGCATCACGACGTAAGATAGCTTTCTCTGACGCATGCGGCGGTAACTTATAGCGTTCCCAGCGAGTCTTGAGGGACTTCATGACGTCCTTAATATCAATCTCCCTTCGGACATTCTCAAGCGGTTCGGCACAATAAATACATTTGTTATAGCCTGTAGACTTGACGGAAGCGCTAAAATGCACCGTATCAGAAACTAACCCACCTTTATGCATTAAAGGTGAATGAAGCTTTGATTCCCAACCTGCACGGCTTTGATAAATCGCCGGCTTGATGATCGTAACGGCAGAAAGGTACATTCTCACCTGCGCTGACTTGCGGGCATGTTAGCGAAAAAGCGCGGCTATGACAAGACTTGAGGATATCACTGATACATATGTTCATAAGCAGGCAAACCCATCCAATCCGTATTCAACAAGAAAAGCCCCTCATTTCAAATAAGGGGCTTTTCAGGATTTTACTGGTGATTTAACCGCTGATGCGCTGGGTAATCACAATTTCCTCGGTTTGACCGGGTGCCAGGCTCAACTTCCAGTTGGGGAAGAGGGCGCTGGACTGGTAAACCCGCTCGAATCCGGCTTCGGAAAGGGATACGGTTTCCACTGGGAAACGCCATACATCCGTGGGGCGGTTGAAGGCCAACTGGTAGGTCAGCCCCATCCATTCATCCACCAGCTCTATACCCGGAATACCATGCAGTTCGCCACGAGAAACCATGCGGGTGTCCGTGATGGTTTCGGTCCGTTCCGCCAAGGCGACGCCGTTGCCGGATTTTGCAGCGCCAGTGGTTTCCAACGGGGCAGAAAGGATACGGTAATAGCGATCCGGCGCATCCGGGGCAAGCAGGTTCACGTTAAACTCGGGTGAGAACCAAAGTTGTGCCGTGTCATCCGCCTCGTTGGTGATGCTATAGGCAATATGCGCTTCGGCAGTATCCTTTCGAACCACAATGCGCTTATGCACGCGAATCGGGAATTCCTGGCCATTAATCCACACACGGCCCAGGCGCTCCATACTCACTTCGTTGTCAGCAGCCTTTTTAACCGTGTAAGGCTGGTTTACAAAGTCACCTTGCTCGCCGTATTTCTGCTGATACAGATTTTCCAGCGTCGTATCCGGCGCAAGGAAGTGATCGAGCAGGCTCATGCGACGATACCAATCGTAGTGCAGCAGCTTGTCAAGATCCTTCTCCTTGGCAACAACCCGATCGTGGATGCTGGCCGCTGCGCCATCGTCTTCACCTTCCAGTACGGCGATCGAAAGCTTCTCGTGATAGGCTTCATAACGTCGAGACAGGGTATCCAGCAGGTTGAAGGCCTTGGGACGATAATCCAGCTCGAACATCCCGCCGCCTTCCTGCGGGTCGAAATACAGGTTCTGGTGTGCGCCTTCAATTAACACTTCCACTTGGCCATCGCAATCATAATCCGTCGTTGTAATGTGCAGGAAGTTTTTATCCTTTTGCAACGCGTTATCCGCCAGGTTTTCCGCCAAAAGGAGGTGCTTGTAAGTGGCGGCACGCAGATTGGTCAGGTACAGACCACCGAACACACCGTGCCAGAAGGCGTCGTTGCTCTGCCCCATCCACAAATGGTTCAGGGCTTTTTCGGTTTCCTTCGTGGTCATTTTGGAAACTTTACGGCGCACGTGGAGCATCTTTTTGTGGAGATTGTTGGATTCCGGATACTTCACCATAAAGTGGCGCCAAAAGCCGCCACGAAGGAAGCGCTGGTACTCTTTCGGCGCATCATGCACGGCGGTATCCAGTTCATTGATGTGTTTTGACGGCAGAGCCCAAGCCAACATCTCGCTATAGCTGGCGGTGGGCAGATAAATTCGGCCCAATGCAGGGGATTGCTGAACATACTCGCTGTAAAGCTGGCACTTGACCCAATCCTTGTTGGTGTCAATCGCCTGGAAGAATTTCTCCAGCCAGCCCTCTTCGAAGACCGATTTGTAGGTTCCGGGCCACACACCGAATTTCTCGCCATCATCGTAATAAATGGCCGCACGGTTGCCATCGGAGGAGGCAATGGTTCGCAGGTACTCAATAATGGCTTCCGGCTGCGCGTACGGAATCAGGTAGCGCATCTGCTTACTGATGGGGAAAATATCCACCATGTTGCCCTGCTCTTCGGACGTGTAACGGCCCAAAAGCTCCACATCATCCAGGCCCACGGAATTGAAGTGGGAATCGTCCAGACAGATATATTTGACGCCGGCTTCCGCCAGGAATTTAACCAGATGGGGTTCCCAAACCCGTTCCGCCAGCCACATGCCGGTGGGCGCAGCGCCCAAAAGTTCCTTGATGCGGTTGGTCAGGCGCATAATCTGGCCCAGCTTGTCCTCATCCGGAATAATAGCCAGGACGGGCTCATACATCCCACCGGTAAAGACTTCGACCTGGCCGCGTGTTACCATTTCCTTCAGCAGCGCGATCAGATCCGGGTGGTGCTGCGCCAACCAATCCAGGAGATACCCTGTGTAATGTACCGACATTTTGACGCCCGGGTAACGATACAGCAAATTGAGGAAAGGACGGTAACATTTATCCGTTGCGTCCTGCAAAACGTGATCCCAGTTATCAACAGGCTGATGGTTATGTACGCCAAGCAATAGCGAGACGGTTTCGTGGGGCATTAGTAGAGTTCTCCTTGTGTACTGAGTGATGTCGGTGAAACAATCGAGTCAAAGCGTGAGCTGGTAATATTCCGCAACCGTTCACGCTTGGAAATCTTCTTGTACTTATCCAGGTACATAATCAGTGTGGTAACGAACGCCGCGTGGCTCCAGGTGAGTGGGGCAACCGAAATTGCTTCGCCGGTGTAAGGGTGCAGCTGTTCCGGCATCAAGCCGCTGGGCAGCGTCACATCACCTACCCATTCTAATAAATCAAGCGCCTGTATCAACTCCTCCTTGGAGTGCGCAAGCGCAATATACCATTGCGCCAGCCACATGGTACAAACAATCCACGGGTTCCCCGGAATCAGCTCCGTATCGTGCGAAATCTGGTGGTAATAGTCGTTCTGGTAGCGCGAAATCCCACCAACATTGGTTTTAACCCAAAGCTTCTCCTTGATGGCCGTCATATTCGCCATAATCTTCGGGTCGTCCGGCGGCAACAGCTCAAAAAAGAACATGGCGTAAGAGCTGCTGCCTAGAACCTTATCCCCGATGACCTCGTGGGTCTTGGGGTCGAAATTGATATGGCGATAAAAATAATTCTTCTCGGAACACCATAGATATTGAACGGCCGCCATGCGAACCTGCTTGGCGACTTCCCGGTACTTTAGGGAGTGCTGCGTATCGCCGAACACGGTGGCAAAATTAGCCGCGGCTTGCAGCCCGGCATAAACGGTGGCAACCGTAAAGGTATGGATGCCCAGTCGTTCTTCCCACAGGTCATAGCTGGGAAGGGGCAGGCCCGTCTTCTCGTCGCGAAAATAGCAGAGAAAGTTGGCAGCAGGCTTAATCATATCGTCGTACATGTTCCGCACGAACTCGATATCGCGGTACTGCTGGTAATGGTTCCACAGCGACCAGAGAATCAGCGCGGTTTCATCCTCCTGAATCGGCAGCAGCGGATCGCCGTCCACAGTCATCCAGGAGTGCCAGGAGCTTCCGACAGCCCCGCTTGGCGTGTACTTATGGTAGAAGAATGCCCGTGGTTCCGTTTCCTGGCTCATTGCCGGGTCGTAGCTCTCCCGGAAGATACGATGGCAATAACGGAAAAACCGGCGCGTAATTTCCTGGTGCCCGGTCTGATCCAGCGCATAGGCCACAAACGCACCATCACGCGGCCACATGTAGCTATATGTGTCACGGGAGAAGGAGAAGTAATCCGTATCGTTGGCCGCGGTAATCGCGCCGCCATTATCGGTCTGCGTCCGAATCGTAAGCAAGCTCCGCTTGAAGAGGCTTCCCAACGACGGCGGCAACTCCGTAAGGTTGAGATGGAATTGGCTGATGACCCAGTTGCGCCAGTAGCTTTCCGTCTGGTTGAGGAAGGTTTCGCAACCGGCAGCCAAAATTTGCTGATGGATGGCCCGAACTTCCTTGAGCGTATGCCCGGCCACAATCCAAAAATCCACCATCATCTCATGCCGGGAATCCACTTTGCCATGAAAGGACATTGCGCTGTCCACGGAGCCCTGGGCAATCGGGTTGTTGGAGAGAATACCATCTTCGGCGTCTTTCCAGGTTCCTTCCGCTCCGTGAAACTTCTTGGTGCCGCAACTGTATTCGGCTAAGGGCAGGCAGCCATCCACCAACCCCGAGCCCAGGAAGTAGGTATCGCGCTTGTAATGCACCACGGCGTCGCTATGGGGATCGTAAAAGGCGGTATCCCCGATATCCGACTCCTGCAAGTAGTAATCCTGACAGAAGAACACGCGAACTTCCCGTGGTGTCTCCGAGCTGGACATGTCTTCTATCAGAATGCGCCGGAAATAGACATCCTTGTCCGGCATTACCGTGTCATTAACCGTCAGCTTTAATTGCAGCAGGTTGTTCGTCGCAATGGATTCCGTCACCAGCGTATCCTGGCGATAACCAGGATGAATTTGCCATTCCGCATAACTCATCCAGCTAAATTGGCCATCCACCCAAATTCCCAAGCGGTGATAGTGGCCCAGAACGTGGTTTAATTCCCCAACGCGGGGATAGTACAAGTCCCGAAGATGCAGGTACTTATCCAGGCAAATCAGCAGATTGCCGTTGCCAACAACCAGGTCGCGCGGCATGACGGGTTACTGTCTTACAAGGACTTGGAACTCTGGCTTTTCGGTGTATTGGTGCCAGCGGTAATCGATTTGCGGGAACGGATTGTCCTCCTCCTCAATCACGTTGAAACGGGCTTCATCAATGCTACCGGATTCCAGCATATTCACCAGCTCCCAGAACCGGTCCTTATGTTCGTTAAAGCGTTCGATGGCGTAATCCTTCGCCTGGAAGGTCGTCACCAGGAAGGGCCAATCGCTGCTTTCCGTCAGAAGCAATTCTCTCAAAATCTGGTTGAGCAAACGTTTCTTCAGCGGATCGGTCTCATCCGGGTATTTTTCAACCAGTTCGCGCATCTTGAATTCACAACTGTGGATAATCGGCCACATCCACTCGGTATGATGGTTTTGCCACACCCAGTAATGGCCGCCCTGTCCCCAGGTGCTTTCAGGCAATTCAATCGCGGAGTCCGGCGGATGGCTCTCCAGGTATTCTGAGGCTGTTTGAAATGCGATACCCTCCGAACTATGGAGGTTCTTAATGACATGCTTGAGCCAGGTTACGCCTTCAAACCACCAGTGGCCATACAACTCGGTGTCAAAGGAGACCATCACCAGGCCATGACGGCCTGTGGACTGGTTATAATCCTTAAGCAGATGGTATACAAGGTTGGAGAAGTGATCCGCATTGGTCTTGGTCTGGTTTGTCGCCAATACGGGATCGTACAGCATTTTGTCGCCCAGATCGGCATCCTTGGAGGTTAAACGCCAGTAGTGCAAGCCGGAGTTTTCGTCTTTGCGATGGAATTCACGATAAACCCCATCCCCTGGGTAGCCGTGCGCAGCCGACCACACCTGGAAGCTGGCCCGATCGTTGCGGCCCATAACGGCCACGGGGTAATTGCGCATCCAGTAGGCTTCGTAAGTTGATAAGCCGGTTGCAGGACGCGCGGGCAGGGGAATATATTGAATGTTGCCATAAACCCCAACGACACGGCGCGCACCCGAGGACACACCGCCTTCAATCGCGTGGTATTCCGTAAAAAAGTACTTCAAGTTGTTCTCGTAAAGGAAGGCATCCACCGAGGGGCGAACATGCACACGCCCGGACGGAAGGACTTCCTGCTCTTCAGGGCGATAAGCGCACTCTGGCAGCCAAACGCCTTTGGGCTCCCGGCCAAAGCGTTGTTTGTAAGCCTCTACGCCAACCTTGAATTGTGTATTGACAGCCTCATCCGTTCCCAGCAGCGGAGAAAACCCGTGCGTGGCGCCGGAGGTGGTAATTTCAATACACCCATCATCCTGTAGGGATTTAAAGCCCGCCAGCAGATCACGTTTGTAGCGGTTTTCGAACTCATCCAGCAAAGTGCTGTAGTAATCCACATACCAGTTTGCCAGGTAAGCCAAATGCTCGGAATGCGGTACCTTCGGATCGGGATAACGCGCCATATCCTCTTCGGCTGCCTTGCGGCGCGCATTCAAAAAGTCCACAAAACCCTGGTTCAAATGAGGATCGGCCAACTGTTCGCCTAAAATAGGGGTAATGCCCAAGGTAATCTTGGCTTTGATCCCTTCATCCCTTAACTCGTTGAGGATATTGAGCAGCGGCATGTAGGTTTCCGCCATGCACTCGTAAAGGTTTTCCTCGCCGAAGGGCCACATCCCATGCTTTCGGTAATACGGTAAGTGGCTGTGAAGCATCAAAACAAACGAACCAAAGCCCATCCCACGATCTCCTGTGTGCAACATCAAACGGTGTGGTAACAATTGTGCCCTATTCTATCAGAAAAACAACAGAAATAGGTCAACCCTTTTTTGAAAAATGCTGATAATACGGCTGTTTTAAACGCTAACACCCGGTAAAATGGCAGACACCCATGCTTAGGAACTGTGAAGAAGTTAATAAAACCATGGCTGCATCGTGAGCTATACACCAACCAAGTGGAAGGATTGCTCGTCCTCGCACCAGAGTTCGCTACATAGGGTGGACAACCACAAGGAGGCCCCGCCATAGCTCCCCGGTGGCTCTACGAGGCAGCCAATCACAGGACGTTTCAAGGTCAGCGACCAATCTGCGATCAACATTATCAGCTCGTTAATTGCTGCCAGCGAGTCGAACGGCTGGCGGACATCTGCCCCGGCCGACCCGATCACCAGATACAGGGATTGATAATCAGGATTTTGGTTCAAGCGTTTTTTTAATGCAGCGCTTAAATATTGAACCGTGGAACCAACCAGCGCGCCTTTATAACGCTCAGGCCTCCACGCAATGAGCAACGCCGATTGATTTTTCAGCGATATAGTATCATACAATTGCCAATTCTCCACAGCGTCAACTGGATGCGCAGTCTCCAAAATCTGATCCAGCCATAGCTTATGGGAGGGGTTCTGGCTCCAGTGTTTGATTTGCACGACGCTTCTGGCTCCTTAACGCAATAAACAACGGCCCCAGCACCCGTCGGCGCGCCTGAATCAACTGATTCTGCTTATACAGCATATGGGCGCTGCTACCGGCCATATTGTTGTAATAACTGGCTTCATCCACAATCTGGATTTCGTAGGGGAAGAAGAACCGCACCTCATCGACACAGCCCGGCGGTTTAAACCGCACCAGTTGACGTTCCGTAATATGGATGGACTGATAACTGGGGATGGTTGATGCATTGCGCGGATTAAAGCCTTCCGTTGCAGGCGTACCACCCGGAATTTTGCGGATCAGGTCGATGGTTTCGTTTAAATCCGAAAGACCCCATTGGTACTCTTCCAGCAACTCCTCGTACTGGAGCTTGAAGGCGTCAAAATCAATTAGTGAATTGCGGCTGCGGCTGGGAATAATGTTGGGGAAAATCACAATCCGGTTCGACCGGAGGACTTCCAGCGCCAGGATCGCTTCTGCCGGGGTATGGGTGATGATTCTTACGCCCACCATGTCAAAAACTTCCTCTGCCACGTTTTCCCGCTTGCAGAGCAGTTTCATAATCATGCTGTCGCGTGACTTTTCGTCCTTGATTTCAAACCCCGCCAAGGACAGCTTAAGACCGCTATTCCCCCCAAATACAACCTGGCCTTGCTCCGTGTGGGAGATTACCGGCTCATACCGCGAGAGAATCTGCTTTCGCGCCTCATTAAAATGCTGGAATAAAATCGCATTGTTGATGTGACAGATAGTGTGCATCACCTTGAGAATGGCGCAGGCCCAGCGCTGCCGAAGTCCACTGCCGGTAGACGCCTCCACAATCAGGATGCGGACATCCCAGTCGGCAATCAAATCCGCAGGGATTTCCAATCCCAGATTCTCTTCGCCAATGTCCTCCCAAACCATGTCCGGATCCAGGAACTTGCGGCGAATGAACGACACTGCTTCCTTCTGGATGGCCTTGACCTCGGCGCGATCCGTTGGGGAGCCGTAATCGTAGCCATAGTTAAGTATAAAGGCCTCGGCCTCTTCCACCGTAAAGCAATTCATCTGGTTCAAGTCAATCGAGGATATGCCCTTAACCATTCCTTCCAGGGTTTCCCAGGGAATATCGAGGTGGTTGGTATTGTTCATTTCCAACATCGCGGATCACATCCTCTCTTAACGGTCGCTTGCTTGGCATCCTGTTTCTATTATGCCCGCTTTCCCATGTTATCGGTAGAAGCCGAAAAAAATTCACATTTCACTATCTTGCCTATTGAAAGGACATTTTGGCAAGCCACGATTGAATAATGAACATCTCTCCCGTCAGCAGGCGATACCCTTTTAGATAGCATCGAAATATGGTATGAAGAACTGTTAAACATCATGTCTTCTTTCGCAATTTTAAGGCTTGAGGCATTTGATTTAATAACTTCGACAAAACACTTAAATTTGGAGTATGTTTTAATGTCTATCCACGCTATTCCAGCCGCAAAAACCCGCTTCGGTGAAGCACTCTATCTAAGGCCGGATCCCAAGCAAACCAGCAATTATAATGATCGGGCAACGCACTGGGCCACCGTTCAAAACAGAAGACCGGCTGCACCCAACTTCGAGTTATTCCCTGTTGCAATGCCGGATGAAAAGATTCCAAACCAGCAATTTATTCATTATGTTGCGCTCAGTTCAAAGGCAGAAGGGGCCATTACTGATCCAAACAGGATTCCACCTGCATTAAAAACATACAAGGATATGCTTGCAGCAACTATAAAAGCGGCGAATGACGCGGCCACAGCCCAGTTGGGTCAGTTTGCCAAAGCCATTTTCCCTGGCAACACCCCCGCGCAACAACGCCTCGTGGAATCTTCCCTGGCGAGCTTGGAGCTGGCATTACCAGATGCAATTCATCAGTCAATCCTGTCCCATGTAGCGGAGGCAGCCAAGGCCGAGGCAGCAAAAAGAGGCCCCGCAGAAAAGCAATACCGGGATATCGTCACGGTTTAACCGCGATTCCTGAACGTTTTGATGAACCGGCTGAATTGTTTCAGCCGGTTTTTGCATACAGCCTTATAATGATTTGAAACAAGCACACAACCCCAAGGACAAAATGTTTTTCAATATTCTTCGTCAACAGCCAAATGGCTTGGTATTTCATGTTCTTGTCCCAAAGCTTGTTACCGCCATTCAAACATTCGTGTTGCTTGTGTTTTTCAGTGGGCTGGCAATGGTCTTTCTCCCGTTTTTCACAGATATCAAGGCATTCGGCATCCACACCGGAGACAATCCCTTTCCCTGTGTTATAGCCGGTTTCGCCCTGATATTCTTCTCGAAAATAATGGAACTGGCAGCAAAACTCCTCGCTCAAATGGAAATAACCTACATTTTCGATCGATTGACGCAGGAAGTTCACATCCAATCCCGGGCAAAATCGCTCTTGCCGTATTATCAAAAGCCTATTCCCTTTTCCACCATCCAATCCTTTAAACTCAAACGCGTGCTGGTTAAAGGACGGGTCTCGCGGTTTATGCTCGAGTTCATTCAACATGACGGCACATTTTATCCCATTACCTCGTTTAAAAGCGAACTGAAGGCATTATCCGTCATCAAGGCTTTTCAGCAATTCATCCCGGTGCCGCTTAGCGAAGAGTCGATAGAGGATATCCGTCTGGTGGATTATAAAGCAGCCTTTGCCAATCAGTTTAATGCCCCACCGGAACTTATTGAAGACAAGCCGCAGCCTGATTGATTAACACAGAGAAATAGTTCGCCGTTATTCTCTCTCCTCTCCGGGAGGCTTTTTCGGTATGATCGTTAACAAACAAATGTCCGGGCCAGGTTTGGCTTAAAGACGAACCCCTTATGCAAGACAATATAGAGGAAACCAGATGGCAGTTGCATCCCAAGACATTACTCCACAACAGAAGATCGGGTTTATCGGCTTGGGCGTAATGGGACAGCCCATGGCGCTGAATCTTGCCAGGGCCGGTATTGAGCTTGTTGTCTGGAATCGCTCTCCACAACGCTGTGAACCCTTGCAAACTGTTGGCGCAACGATTGCATCCAGTGTAGACAATGTTTTTGATTCCACGTCCATCGTGTTTGTTATGTTACTGAACGAAGCAGTACTCGATACCGTGCTGGGCCGAAATACACCGGATTTTGCAAAGCGCCTTAATGGGCACATCCTTGTTTCCATGGGCTCCAATTCGCCTGAATACTCACGCAAACTTGAGGCTGACATTCTTGCCGCCGGCGGCCGTTACATCGAAGCACCGGTATCCGGTTCGCGGAAACCGGCAGAAGCCGGACAACTGGTCTTTATGCTGGGTGGCAACCTGGATACTGTATCGGAAATTCGGCCTTTGCTTGCTCCCATGGGCAAGGAAGCCTTCTATTGCGGCCCGGTTGGTCATGCATTGCTAATGAAGCTGGCCGTCAACCTCTATCTGAATACCACCATTGCCGGCTTGGCTGAAGCGGTGCATTTTGCGGACAAAAACGGGCTAGACCTCACCACGTTTCAAGCCGCGATTAACGCAGGCCCCCTGGCTTCCGATGTCACCCGCGTTAAAATTCCTATGCTCATCAACCGGGACTTTACGGTCCAGGCTGCCACGTCCGATGCATACAACAGCACCTTGCTGATTGCCGATGCAGCGCGCAAGGCTGAAATAGCAACACCACTCCTCGATTTGAGCAGTGCGTTGTATGGCGAAAACGTTGGCCTTGGCAATGATCGGCTTGACATGGCATCCGTAATTAAAGCGATAGAAGCCCGTACAGCCCATATTGCACAAGCCGCCGAAAGCGTGAAGTGTTAGTGGTTTCGGTTAGAACAAAAGCATCTTGGCGAGCAGACATTAAAGGATTGCTATAGCTCAATGCAGCGTTTATACCAAGAAAAATACCCCAGACAGGATTCGAACCTGTGACCCACCGCTTAGAAGGCGGTTGCTCTATCCAACTGAGCTACTGAGGCAAAAGAATATTCAAAAGTTTGATAGTTGAATTATATTATCTCAACAATGGATGAACGTCATCCGGGCGCTGTAAAACAACGCCCGGCGTTCACGATGCTTTATCAGGAGGCGAGTACGACGGTTTCTTGGCCCAGCAGTGCAACCTGGTGCATCATCTGCGAGAGAACCAGAACCATATCCTCCTCGGAAGCCAGTTTGTTGACGGAAGAACCGATACCAACGGCAGCCGCCCCCAAACGGAACGCCTCCTGGATATTGTCGACGTTGATACCGCTGGCCGTCATCACGGGGATGGAAACCGTGCGGCACAGTGCGGCTGTATTTTCCATCGTCAGGCGGGCTTTTTCTTCCGCATCCAGGATCTGGACTTCACGGGTCAGCGTAATCACTCGGGACGCCCCTTCGGTCTGAATCATATCCGCACCGATGGCTTGAAGTTGCTCAGCCAGACGAACCTGTGCTTCCACCGAAAGATAGCCCGGGATGGTCACGGAAAGCAGAGTATCAGAGGAGAGTAATGCACGGGTTTGCTCGGCCAGTTTCAACACTTCCTCGGCAGAGAGGTAGAAACCATCTTTGTAAAGTGCATCAAAGTTACCGATTTCTGCCACGTGGGCGCCGTTGGCGGCGGCAATCGCCAAATCCTGCGGATTGGTGGAAGACGCGAAAACCGGCAAATCAGAGCTTTGACGCGCCAGACGAACCACATCCGCACGGGCGGCGACATCCACAGCCCCTGCACCGGCTACGGCTGCAGCCCTAACGGTTTGAGCCACCTTGTCCAGGTCAAAATTATCAATACCGGAAATCACTTTTACCAATCGCTTCTGCTGGAGAAGCTGTTTAACTTGTTCTTGCTGTTTGTTCACCGTTCTGTCTCCTCTCTACCGTAACCTTTTGCGAAGAAGTGGAAGTATGGAATACCATACAACCATAGCACCGAATACGCAAGCCACTTGACACGCTGAAGCAGCCGCATATACCGAAAAAGCCGTCAATCTTTTCACTTTGCCACAGAAATGGTTGTGTCAGGATAACCCAAGCCGTTGGCACAAGGATTGGGCCTCCTCCAGCCGACCCAGATCATCCAGTGCCTGGACCCAGAACCTGGCAATCATGTCCTTTTCAAACACCGGGTTGGACAGGAGCCCTTCGAACTGCTGGTTTAGCCTGTCAAAGTCCCCTAATTTACCGGCCACAAAGGCATAATTAATCTGCGCTTCCAGGTGATACGGATCTAAACGGATGATCTGATCATAAAAGGCGAGCGCACGTTGGTAATACACCCGGTTTCCTGCCGAATCGCCATCTCCCAAACGGGCTTCAACCACGCCGGACAAAAACAGGGCCGGAATAAACTCGGCATGCTGCTGTAATAAACTTGCCAGATGGATTTTGGCCTTTTCCAGGGCACCCTGTTGGATGGCAATCTCCGCCAGTCCAAGCAGGGCTTCCATATACCCCGGCCTTAACGATAAGGCCTTCTCAAACTTGAGCGCTGCTTCCTTCAAATCCCCATGACGATAGAGGATCATCCCGTAAAAGAAGTTAATCTCCGGGGATTCCTGGTGCTGCCGGATAAAAGGACGCAACGTGCGTACGGCTTCCTCTGTATCTCCCAATTCGCACAAGGCCAGGCTCATGTTGATAGCGGCATCGGTAAAGTCCTTTTTGGCGTCCAGCGCCTTTTCCAGGTGGTTGAGAGCCACCTTTGGGTTCCCATGCGCCAGGAGTTGGGTTCCCAGCAGAAAATGGACTTGCGGGTTCCAGGGGTCGATTTTCTCGGCCTGTTTCAGCAGTTGGTTCCCTTCTTCCACCCGGCCTGTATGGATAAGCGCCAGCCCGTAGTTAATGAGGTTATCCAGATGCTCCGGCATTTGCTGATACACCTGCTCCAGGTGCGCCAAGGCTTCCTGGAACCTGCGGTTCTCATTAAGTGAGGCGCCCCAGTAGTAATGAACCTGGATCATTTCGGGATCCATCTCCAGCGCCTTTTGGAACTGCTGGTAGCCTTCCTCGTTATTGCCCTGCTTGCAAAGGGCAATCCCCATGTTCATATGGGCATCCACCATGGTGTCGTCCATTGCAAGGGCTTGGCGGTAGTTTTCGATTGCCGCTTCGTACTGCCCCAGGTTCGCATAGGCATCCCCCAGGTTGAGATAGATTTCCGCGTTTTCCGGATCCAGCTCCAGCGCCTTGCGGGATTTCTCAATGGCCGCTTCGTACTGCCCCAATCGGTTCAGTGCGATTGACCAGAAATAATACGCCTCCGGATGTTTGGGCATATGTCGAAGCGTTTGCCTGAACTTTTCAATCGCCTCTTCATAACGCTCCAGCTCGGCAAGCACCGCCCCCCACAAAAAGTAAACCTGCGGCTGGTAGTTGTATATGGCCAGCGCCGCCTGGAAGTGCCGAATGGCGTCCAGGTAATGCCCCATCCGCGCCAGGGCAATCCCCCAACTGACATAAGGCTCCGGGTTGGCGGGATTAATCTGCACCGCCCGTTCATACTTGTCCTTCGCCCCGTCAAAATCGCCTTTTTCCAGCAGGGCAGCGCCCCACAGGATTAGGCTGCTGACAGAATCCGGCTCCACGTTGAGCGCCTGCTTGAACTTTTCGATGGCCCCATCAAAGTCGCCCTGCTTGGCTAACGCAACACCCCAGTTGTTCAAGGGCTCCGTGCGGTTGGGAGAAATCGCCGCGGCCTGCTCGAACCTTTTTACGGCCTCTTCCATATCGCCCGCTTCTGCCTGATCGATGCCCCAGTTAACATATGCCATTGCCGGATCCGGCGAGGATTGCGCCGCTTTCTTATACGATTCCACCACGGCGTTGTAGCGGCCGATACGGCTTAACAGGTCTTTAAACGTCTTGTTTTTCATCCGGGGAACCAATATGGCAGACAATCATGACGGAGACAGTTTAAATGGGGGCGCGCAGTGCGTCTGCCCCCATTATAAAACGATTGTGGCGAGTTTGCAGTGTTTTGCTATTCGGTAGGAGAAACCGGCTCTTTATTCTCTTCCACCTGCTCGCCTTCCTTCTTGCTGCTAAACAGCTGCATTTTTTTCTGCTTAATATTTGGACCGGAGGCACGAAAAGCACAACGGGAATTGTTGTCCAGGCTGTAAGCGTTTCTCAGGTCCTTATCCGTCCGAATTATTTTCCAGGCGTCTTTTTTGGAATCGGCCTCAACCGTAATTACTACGCTTTGTTGCCAAAAGTTGTTGCAGTTAAAGACGTAACCATCGGCAAGCGCGGCGCCGGGCGTTAAAAACAAAGCCGCCAGAGACAGGGTCGCGAGTCTTTTCATAAAATTCTCCTATCGATCGGTTGCTGATCCACCATTAGGACACGCTACCATTGTAGGCCACACGCCCAGGAAGGTAAAGCACGACAAGTTATATTAACGGTTTACAGGTTGCCGGATGTTGTCTCGAAAATGCTCGGCCGTTTTAAAGGGAAAAACTTGAACATCCTTCCACACGTTCCCGGTCACATACGGATCCTGGCGATACCATTCGTCAAACGCTTCCCGCGTCGGAAAGTCGCTGATGATAATCGAGCCAATCATCTTGCCGGCATCATCCAGCAGGGCCCCGCCGTGGATCATATTGCCCTTTTCCCGCAGGGATTTAATCAGCGCCATATGGGCGTCACGCACGGCCATGCGTCTGTCCAGCGCCCCTTCATCCGTGGCGTCGTAAGCAATTACCGCAAATTCCATCTGCATCTCCTCATTCACTGATGTGCTTTTTCCGGTTCTCCGAACCTTCATTCTAAAATTAATATAAAGATTCCCAGCCGCAAACCGACGGTTTTTAACGTAAAGCCAAAAGCCTTTTCTATACAGCTTTTCCGGAGCATCCGCCTGGTTAAACAAGCTCAGCGCTATGATGTGACTTTTCCCATGAAAGATCGCATACTAAAAATATCGAACAAAATTTCGATAGCATTATTTTTTCATCTCGGAGGGATTGTTGTGACAAAGGAAATAGAGACCCAAACCAAACCGAAAAACGTAATGGACGAATGGTCCCCGGAAGAGCTTAAGCTGATCCAGGAATCCGTTGCCAGAGGCGCTTCCGATGATGAGCTTCGGCTGTTCCTGTATACGGCCAACGCCCGCGGCCTTAACCCGTTACTCAAGCAGATTTACTTCATCAAGCGCAAGCAGCGCCGAGGCGATCGCTGGGTGGACGTGGGCACAACCCAGACCGGCATTGATGGCTTCCGCCTGATTGCCAACCGGACCAACAAACTCAAGGGCATCGAACGGGGCTTGAAGCGCGATGAAAAAGGCCGCCTCTATGCCTGGGCCCGAATTTGGCGAAAGGACTGGGAATATCCCGCTTACGAGGAAGTCTCCCTCGAGGAGTACAAAGGCGATACGGCACTTTGGCAGCGTATGCCGGAGCAGATGCTGAAGAAGTGCGCCGAGGTTGCCGCGCTCCGCATGGCCTTCCCGGAAGATCTGAGCGGCCTGTATGCCCACGAGGAGATGGATCAGGCAGATAAGACCGAGCCCGTCGCAGAACGCGCCCTGGTTGCCCCGCCGCCCCGGATGGCTGAGGAAGTGGCTTCAGTGCCTGCCCTGGATGAAACCACCGACAAGCAGTTAAAGGAAGAGCAGAAGGCGATGAAAAGCTGCCTGGCTTCCATCAAAACCCTTCAGAAGGAATACGGCCTGAGCAAAGAGGAAATCCAGTGGATTACCGGGCTGGACACCTTTAAAGGGGTTGAGTTGGAACTGCTTCAACGGGCGACAGAAGCCTTGAAGGAACACTGCCTGGCTCGGAGCCCTTACCAGGAAGTTAGTTAACCCTTTTTTACTACCTTAACAGGCTGTGCTGCCTAACCCTGAAATGGGCCAAACGTTTGACTCTCAATCTTCACGCTTGCCTGGCCCATTTCTCTTTTTTATTTTTTGCAGTTGGTATCGTTCCCAGTCTCTAACAAACTCAACCCATACCAACTTCTCCCAAGGCGGATCAGGAAACCAATAGGCCCCAAGCCCATGTTTCTCCCGCCGTTTTTTTATGCGAAGTCTTGCCATCAGACGCATTGAATGCAGGTTATCGAAAAATAAAAGCCGGGCGAATGCCCGGCTATGACTCGAATTATACGAGAATGTGTGAAAATCGAATCTTCAGCAGCCGGATACGGCCAAAGGACGGGGCTGCATCACCGGGCTGGGAAACGCGGATGCATTGCCTCCGCTGAGAATACAAACCACCATCCGCTTACGGGTGGGCATGCAGGCGCCAAAGCGCAGTGCAGGATAGAGCGTCCCGCCGCTCGGGCCTTCCACGGTAACACCCAGGTCGTCTTTCACACCCAGCATGCCTTCGGCCATCATGTTATCGTTAATGGGCATCACGGCCACATTTAACGAATCCAACAGCTTGCGGTTCACCTCCGCAACATCATTCACGCGGATGGCATCGCCATAAAGCGTTTCCTGGTTTTCAAGACGCAGGCCGGTAAACCGGAGATCCACGTTGCGGAAACGCTGATCCCAGGCCGCGGCCATTTTAAAGGCCGTTGCCGTGCCGGCCAGCAAACCACCGCCCCCAATAGGCGAAATCACCATCACTTCCTCAATATCCCGATCCGCTACCAGGGCCCGTGTCTGCCGGAACAACTCCAGGCCGATGGTTCCCTGGCCAGCCACCACCCACGGGTCGCTGTAGGGATCGAGATAGTATTCCCCATCACTCAACGTCATGGCCCAGTCGCGCGCCTCGTCAAAGGTTTCACCGGCATACACCAGCGACGCCCGGACGCCTTGCTCCAGCAGGTTTTGTACCTGGGCCGTAATTTTATCCATTTTTGCCGCCGCCGTATTGGCCGGCACCACAATCCGTACGGAGTCAGGCCGAAGCAGTTCGGCAGCCTTTAACACGCCCAGCGCATGGTTACCGGTCGATACGGCCAGGAAGCCGCTCGCCGGATTGCTTTCCATCACCTTGGCCATCCCTACAACGGCGCCGCGAACCTTGTAAGCCCGCGTCACCGTCTGATCTTCCCGCTTGTAAAAGAGGTTCTGCGTGCGCGTGGAAGGGCTCAAATCCGTCAGCGGGGCTTGCAACGAATTCGTCGGGCGCATGCCCAACACAGGCCGGTAACAATCCAGAAGCCTGTCTGCTTCTAAGACTGAAGCATAGAGATGCACCAAAGGAAGATATTCGTTGATGGATAAGCCCGCCGGGAAACCCGGCAACCGAATTCGCCCCTTCTCATCAATCGCCAGATCCAGCATGGAGGATGCCGGGGTGACGACTGGTGAGCGATAGGACGAAAGGTTGGGGTCTTCCGTTTGTGCGGGCATGTTCTGCTTCTCCTTGGGTTGCATACGGTGTTGGTCGGAGTGCAGGGCTTTTTCCTGCCCTGCACCACTCCTTATTCAAATGCTTCTTAATTGCGATCGCGGTTGACGAGGCGGGAATCCTTGAGCCAGGTCATCATCCCGCGGAGTTTATGGCCAACCACTTCCAACGGGTGATTGCGATCGGCTTCGACCAGGGCTTTCAGGTTCGGCTGGCCGGCGTGGAACTCGGCAATCCATTCCTTGGCGAATTTGCCGGACTGGATTTCCGCAAGAACCGTTTTCATCGCTTCCTTCACTTCTGGGCCAACCACACGCGGGCCACGGGTCACATCGCCATAACGCGCGGTATCGCTGATAGAATAGCGCATATCCTCCAGGCCGCCTTCGTACATCAAGTCCACAATCAGTTTCAACTCGTGGAGACACTCAAAGTAGGCCAGCTCCGGCGGATAACCGGCCTCAACCAGTGTCTCAAAACCGGCTTTAACTAGCGAGGTGGCGCCACCGCAAAGCACGGCCTGCTCCCCGAAGAGATCGGTTTCGGTTTCATCTTTAAAGGTGGTTTCAATAATGCCTGCGCGGCCGGAACCGATACATGCCGCATAACCCAGCGCCAGCTCACGGGCTTCGCCGGTGGCATCCTGGTACACCGCCATTAACGCCGGTACGCCGCGCTCCCGCTGATATTCGGAGCGGACGAGGTGTCCCGGACTTTTCGGCGCAATCAGGAAGACGTTAACATCCGCAGGCGGAACCACTTCCTGGTAATGCACGCTGAAGCCGTGGCTAAATACCAGCGATTGCCCCTTCTTCAGGCGGCCCTCGAAGTAATCCTTGTACACCTTGCCATGGTGAACATCCGGGATCAGGAACACAACAACGTCAGCCCAGTCGGCAACCTCTTCCAGCGCAACCACGCCCAGGCCCGCGGCTTCTGCCTTAGCCTCGGTCGGGCTGCCTTTTCTCAGGGCAACTTTAACGTTTGCGCCAGATTCCTTGAGGTTGAGGCTTTGCCCGTAACCCTGGCTTCCAAAGCCAACAACGGCAATTTTCTTCGACAGGAGCAGGCTGCGATCGATGTCCTTGTCGTAATACATCGTCAGTTTCTGGGGCATATCAACTGTGGGCATTGGAAACTCTCCTTTTTACAACAACGGGATTCAATACGGATGAGGCGAAGTCCGCCAGCGAAACCACCTGAACGTTTTCCGTCGGCTGCATGGCTTCGGCGCGGGCTTCAAGGACGTAAACCTGTTTTTCGAGGAACTTGACGAGCTTTTGGCAGGTGGATTCCTCCTGGCACTCAAAGGTGACGACCACCTGAAGGCAACCAGCCTTTTGATCAAAGGTGGAATAGAAATTGTCGGGGACGAACCCGCGGTAGGTCAGTGCGCCCAAAACGCGATCCAACGCGCCCAGGCGATTTTGTAACAGACAACACAAGGTGAATTTCATTGCAGTCAATCGCTCCTTTTTACTTTGTATCTTCGGTCAGCATGGTGTCGTTACTGCCCCCGGCCGGCACCCATGGGTAGACATCGGCCTTTTCCTGCACGCGGAAGTCGATGATAACGGGACAGTCGGTAATGGCGTAGGCCTGGCGGATAACCTCATCCACCTGCTCGGGATGCTCGACGACAAAGCCTTTGCATCCATAAGCTTCCGCCAGCTTGATGTAGTCGGGCGAGGTCATCCGGGTTTCGGACTCACCCTGGAAAAAGCGCCCTTGCCACTGGCGCACCATGCCCAGGTAGCCGTTGTTGATGATGGCGACCTTGACGGGCAAATTGTAGTCACGGGCCGTGGCCAGCTCTTGCAGCGTCATCTGGAAGCTGCCATCGCCGGCGATATCCAGAACCATGGCTTCGGGGAAAGCGGTTTGTATGCCGATGGCCGCCGGGAAGCCAAACCCCATGGTGCCCAAGCCACCGGAAGAGATGAAGCTCCTGGGGCGGGACAGGTTAAAGCGTTGGGCCGTCCACATCTGGTGCTGCCCCACTTCCGTGGTCACAAAGGCATTGTGCGGCAACCAGTGGAACAGGCGCTCAATAGCATACTGCGGGGTCAAAAACCCGTCCGGCGAAGCCTTGGTTTCCTTGCGAGACTTCCAGCCTTCAATCATCCGGAACCAGTCCTGGCGGGATGCATGGATTTCAGCATCCAGTGTCATCTGGCTGGATTGCTCCAGCAAACGCGTCATGATGTTCCGGATATCGCCCTGGATGGGCAGCGTGGACAAAACATTCTTGTTCAGCGAGGTCGGATCGAGATCGATATGGATGATGCGGGCGTGCTTCGCAAACCGGTCGGCCTTCCCGGTCTGCCGCTCGTTCAATCGGTTGCCGACGACCAGCAATACATCCGCGTTGGCAATGGCAATATTCGTCCAGTAATGCCCGTGCATCCCGGCGAATCCCTGGTAAAGCGGATGGTTGGCAGGGAACCCACCCAGGCCCATGAGCGAAGACGCAACCGGCAGATTGAAACGCTCGGCGAAGGCCAACACTTCCTCATGGGAACCGGAAGTCACGACACCGCCGCCGATCAGCATCATCGGCTGTTTTGCCTCGCCCAGGATCTGCAACAGCGCGTTCAAATCGGCATCGGTAAAGGTTTCATTCAGCTCATAACCCGGCAGATCGATTGGAGTGGCCTCATAATCAAACTCGGCCGTCGCCAGCAGGACATCTTTCGGCATATCCACCAGTACCGGGCCGGGACGCCCCGTGCGGGCCACGTAAAAGGCTTCCTTAATAGCCGCGGCCAGTTCTTCAACCCGGTGGACGATAATGTTGTGCTTGGTCACGGAGCGGGTCATGCCGACGATATCCGCTTCCTGGAAGGAATCGTTGCCCAGCATACCGGTGGCGACATTGCCGGTAAACACCACTAGCGGCACGGAGTCATAGTACGCATCCGCAACCCCGGTCACCACGTTGGTGGCGCCAGGCCCGGAAGTGACCAGAACCACGCCGGGTTTGCCGGTGGCGCGGGCATACCCTTCCGCCATATGGGTCGCGCCCTGTTCGTGACGAACGAGGATATGGCGCAATGAAGGATACTGCGGCAAGGCATCGTAGATGGGGAGGATAACGCCCCCGGGCAAGCCAAAGATCGTATCCACCTGTTCCGCAACCAGGGCGCTGAGAAAGATATTCGCGCCGTTCAACGTTTTCGTCTGGGTTTCGGGCGAGTGCATATTAGCGGCCATGGGTTCGGCCCTCCATCCGAGCGACGCCGACAGGCGCCACCACCACCTCAAGGCCCACTCGCACGCCAAGCAGCAGGGCAACTTGGTTGAGAAGGCTGTTAAGGGCTTGAAGGGTGGCTTGCATCGATTTAACTCCTTTGTGTTTACTTGCTTTTGGGTGTGATGGGGGCTTAAACCAAAACCGCCGGTCCTTGGAGGGCCGGCGGTTTGTTGAGATTCTGCTTTGCTTTTTTATGAACAGTCTCGTTTACCCACCGGCATAACCGCTGAGAATAATCACCACGAGAATAATAATGCTGTTCATTGGGTTAAACATAAGAGTGTGTCTTTGACCTTTGTGTTGATTGAACACTTTTGATTTTTCTGACTGTAGCATATTTTTTATAACGGTTCAATATGTTTTTGAAAACCACCTCAAAAAAGAGGATTGCCTGAAACGATTACCCCATTCACAAATCGTTACATCTGTAATAAATTTACGGCCTTCAATAATGTCTAATTCGCAGCAACAGGCTGGGCTGAAGGCTGGCCGGGATGGGTAATCGCGCCGGTGCTGGCCTGGCCCACCGCCTGGACGTACTTATAGAAAACGCCGTAAGGATACAGCATGGCAGGGGGTTGCCAGCTTGAGCGACGCCGGGCGAGTTCGGCTTCATCCACCTCAATGGAAAGCACGCCGTTTTCGGCATCTACCAGGATCATGTCGCCAGGCTCGACCAGGGCAATAGGGCCGCCAACGTAAGCTTCCGGGCAAACATGGCCCACCATCAGGCCACGGGTTGCGCCGCTGAAGCGACCATCCGTCAACAATGCCACTTTATCACCCAGGTTTTGGCCATACAGGGCCGCCGTTACGCTGAGCATCTCGCGCATACCGGGGCCGCCCTTGGGCCCTTCATACCGGATGATAACCGTATCGCCCGCCACAATCTCGTTACGCTCAATGGCGGCAAAGCAGGCGTCCTCTCCCTCGAATACCTTGGCCGGGCCGCGATGGACCAAACGCTTCATACCGGCGACTTTCACCACTGCGCCTTCCGGGGCCAGGTTGCCAAAAAGCATCTTCAAGCCGCCACTGTTGCTCAACGCATTCTGAGGATGAAGCACCACATCCTGCCCATCCGGAATAAACACCTCTTCCAGGCTTTCGCCCAGGGTTTTTCCAGATACGGTGAGGCAGTCCTCATGAAGCAAACCGGCTTCCTGCAAGGCCTTAAGGATAACCGGCACGCCACCGATGCGGAAAACGTCGTTCATCACATAGCGGCCACCGGGCTTGAGATCGGCCAAGGTCGGCGTCTCATTAAACAGACGTTCAAAATCCTTGAGGGAAAGTTCGAGCCCAATTTCGTTGGCCAGGGCGGGCAAGTGCAGGATGGCGTTGGTCGATCCGCCCGTGGCGGCCACAATCCGGATTGCGTTTTCAAAGGCCTTGCGGGTCAGGATATCCCGTGGGCGGATGTCGAGCCGAAGCAGGTTCATCACGGCTTCGCCCGTTTTGCGATTCACCTCGTCGCGGCCGGGATGAAGGGCCGGATAAGCGCTGCTGCCCGGCAAGGCCAACCCTATCGCCTCCGCGACGCAGGCCATGGTGTTGGCGGTAAATTGCCCACCGCAGGATCCCGCGCCAGGACAGGCGGCGCATTCAATCTTGTACAGCTCGTCCTCGGTTATGTGGCCAGCGGCAAACGCCCCAACGGCTTCATACACATCCTGCACGGTCAGATCCTTCCCATCCAGGCTGCCCGGCATGATCGTGCCGCCATAAAGAAAAATACTGGGAACATTCAGGCGGGCCATGGCCATCATCATCCCCGGCAGGCTCTTATCGCAGCCTGCAATCCCAACAAGGGCATCATAGGCGTGACCATGCATCACCAGCTCAACGGAATCGGCAATGATATCCCGGCTGATGAGCGAAGCCTTCATCCCTTCATGTCCCATCGCAATCCCGTCACTCACGGATATTGCCGTAAACTCCCGCGGAATACCCCCTTGCGCCAGAACCCCCTCTTTCACCCGCATCGCCTGGTCATGCAAGGTCATATTGCACGGCGTGACCTCGTTCCATGTGGAGGCGACACCAATCAGCGGTTTCTGGAAATCGGCATCCTGCATCCCCATTGCGCGGTAAAAGGCGCGGTGCGGGGCGCGGCTGGGGCCTTCAATCGTATTGCGGCTGCGATGTCTCAAGTCCTGTTGGGTCATAATCGGTTTCTCTCATCTGAAAAAGGGTACGTTTTTTTGTATGGTAGCACGCAGGCGGGGCGTTTTGTAAAACCCCTTGAAAAAAGCACGCTGAAGTAAACTTTCAGCGTGCCTTGAAAAGAGTGCTGCTGTAATTATGCGGTTACGGCAAACTTATTCGCCGCTACCTGTTTACTATAATCATGGATCGGCTGATAAGCAGCGCGGGCTGCCTCCCCGGTCATTCTATTCTCGAGCGAACCGCTCCGATCCAGCGGGCTTGAAGGCATCCTGAAAGGCACAATATCCAGGTGACGGCTTTCCTGGGCAGTTTGCAGGATTTTATCCGCCCGTTCCAGCGATTCCGGATCCTGGAGAACTATCGGCAAAGGCACCCCACTGGTTTGCGCCAACACAAGCAACATGGCGTTTTTCTCATCCGGGACAGCCTCTAAAGCAGCGCCCACCAGCCTGTTAATGGATTGCGCCATCAGGAATAACCCATTTTTGGTTTGCAAATCAACAGTTCTCCCGGCTTCGGTCTTTTCACCCAACTGTATCCTGTCCGCCGGGTAATCATCACGATTATCCAGCGGAGCAAAATCTCTGACAGCGGCCATCTGTCGTTCCTGGTTCGTTAATTGTCTCAAAGCAGCTTGGGTTTGGGCAATTTTTTGCTGTTTATCATCGGCGGTATAGTCATTGGCTTGGAAGCGCTTTAAACTCTCTTCCAATCCTTCGCGATGCGCTAGCCTTTCCGCTTCGGTTGCTGCCAGGGTCTCGCCAGCCTGTATAGAGATGGTCTTGATGAAGGCTGCAACCAGGCTAAAACGCGGGATGGCCTGCTGGGTGCTGCCGGCGCCCTGGATAATCACCGCTTCGAAAGCGCTCTTCGGCTTGCGTTGCTTTATTTGAGACGTTATGTAATTAACATCCGATTGAACCAGGGGCGGCAGTGCAGGCTGTCCGCCACCACCGCAGGCTGCCAGGAAGGGAAGCGCACCAATGGCAGCGGCAACACCCTGTAAAAATCTTCTACGCTTTAAGCCGAACCTTACAGAATCCTCTTGGGATTGGCGACTTGGAAAAATATCCGCATTGTTATGTGCTTGAGTGTCTTTTGATTGTGTAACAACCCGGTGAGACTGACGTTTCAGGCCGTCAACGTTAAACCGACCCATCACCTGATGAACTTGAACTCATCCGGTAATTCTCTTCAGAATCAGAACGGCAGAAGCGAGTTGCCAAAAGGCTTCATAGAACTTGGCATATCGTTCATAGCGGATTTCCAATTTTCTAAATTTTCCCATCCAGGCAAACGTCCGTTCGACAACC
>CALAJO010000080.1 GCA_937922745.1 uncultured cyanobacterium | reverse complement strand
CCGCCGCCAGGTTGCTCTCCATCCGAAGAGCAACCTGCCGTAGTGCAAGAAGGTTGTGTCAGATCCGTAGTAATTTTGATCGACCCATCGCTATTGGTTTTAAGGACAAGCTTGACCTTGCTCAGGTCAGTGATGCTGCCGTCCGGACTAACGCCGTCCATATTGACGACTTTGCCTTCAAAACAGATCAAGCTAGTGTCTATACCGTTATATTGGCTGCTGGTTACATCGACGAGCGCACCCTTGCTCACCGTTACAACATCTTCTCCGCGGATCAGGACCTTTCCTCCGGAACCACCGTGGCCTTTGGCTTCGATAATGCTTTTATTCGCCAGCGATGCGACTTGTGAGGCGTTAACCCGAATGACGCCCCCGTTAATACCATTGGCATAGATGCTGCCGCCATGCTCGAATACCGGCGCCTGGATGATAAGCTTTCCACCATTTCCGGCATAAGCGCCGTTTTCCATAACGGCATTCAGGTTGATTGTACCCTGGATTTGGATGGGCCCTTCCGAGATCATTTTGATGACCCCACCATTTTTGGAGCCGAACTCTAAGCCTTGCAAAATATCTTTTTGCTTTAAATTCAAGCCGGCTTTGTCTGCATCTCGAAAGATGGTGGCTTTGCCGGCTGTATTATAATAGGTTCCGCTGGGCAGGTTCCGGCCATGCACTGTAATGTCCTGGTTTACGGTAATGCTTGCTGCCTGCGCGGCTGGCAACAGGGTTAAAGTATAAGTTAATACCAGGGCGGTAAATGTCCTGGCTGAAGTTTTATTTGTCATAGGGAAGCAACCTCTATCGTGTGATCCAAATTAGGTTATAGAGACTAAACCAGATACTACGATATAAATTGCTAAATACAATAGAAATATTAAAGTTGCTTTTTTAACAATTGAAGATGAAGAATGCCAAAAGAAACCTTAAATATATCTTAAGGGTAGCAATTTATATTGGTTTTCGGTTTTTATTCTGGTACGAGCGATTTCACTGTCCCATTGAGTAAAGAAGCAAAACCACGGCTCCTTATGCCGTTTTACTTGACTGAACAACACTTATAACAGAAGGGATGCCTTATCGATAAAGGCATCCCTTTTAGGTTTATGAAAAATAGGAGATTAAACCTTGGCTGGAAGTTACAAAAGATACTCTAGCGAATAAAGAACTCCAGGTTAAAGTAACCCAGGTGCGTATCACCGCTCCACAGTTCATAAAGAACATCGATAAGCCCACCGCTGGGAGTCAGGGCATAATCCAGTTTTTTAGTAAAGTTGCGGCAAACAATGCTGCTCCCGCCATAGAAAAATTGGGATGCGAGCCATTGGTTGGCAGAGAAGGACTGGCGGCTATGCACATCCCCAATTTTGACCAGGGACATGGTATCATTGCCGATTTTAACCGTTGTGGTTACTTTCCTACCGTTTACCAGGCTATCATAGGCCAGGATGTAAGTGTTCTTATCAACCTGGTAAAGGGCGCCTTCCGTATCTTCTTCAATCTCAATGGGGTCTAAACCGTTAAGGCTTTGTGTGTGGCATATGTCAATCACCACGGACTTCTTTAGCTTTTTTAAATCACTCACAGGGAATTTCTCCTACTTCCATACCTAGTCATACCCAAAGCCGGGCAAAGTTAAACCCTGCCGCTGAATAACCCTGGGATGATTTGTTTTTCCTAACCTCGGTCTCTTTGTCTCTTCTCCACGGGGCTGGGGGTTAACCGCACATTACTTGTGGTAGGGCTCGTTCTGGGCAATGGTCACTGCCCGGTAAAGCTGCTCCATAAGTAACAGGCGAACCATTTGATGGGGAAACGTTAGTTGAGAGAGGGAGATCACACTGGAAACCCTTTCAACCAGCTTTTCCGAGGTGCCAAAGGCGCCACCAATGATAAATATCATACGGTCCCAGTCGGCATGGGATCGACCTCCATCGAGAGGATTTCCCCCGAGAAACCAATGGGCAAACTCGGCGGAATTCATCTCCTTGCCCCGCTCGCTGAGCAAAACGGTTCGATCGGCCCAGTCGCAATGTTTCAATATGGATTCCGCTTCTCGTTCCAGAATTTGGGCAATGCTTCGCGTCGGGCTGGGTGCTTCTTCAGGCACTTCAATCCACTCCACCTTCATCACGCGTGAAAGTCGCTTTTGGTATAGTTCAATGCCAGGCATCAGATATTTCGCGGATTGTTTGATTTTGCCAACGGCAATAATTCTCAGGTTGCGCATGGAAACCTCTTTATGATTTAGTGAAGGGGACAAAATGCCCAAAGACGGGCACAGGCGGAACCGGCTGCATCAGCCAGCCAGCTTTCAGTGTACCGGCAGCAAAATGGAGAAACAAACCCATGGTTCGAATCTATCCTTTTCAAGGTCTTCGATATGATAGCCAGCATGTTTCCGAATTGCAGCCGGTCGTCTCTCCCCCTTATGATGTCATCTCTCCCGGGTTGCAGGAAGATTTGCACCAGCGCAGCCCTTATAACATTGTTCGCCTGATATTGGGAAAGAAGCAGGCTGAGGACAACGACCAAAGCAATGTTTACACCCGCGCCCATCAGGTTCTGGAGGAATGGCGCGCGCAAGGGATCATGACAGAAGAATCCCAGCCCGCCTTATACGCCTATACCCAGCAATGGGAAGGCATTGAGCGCCGTGGCTTTATTGCCTTGCTGCAAGTGGAGCCCTATGAAACCGGCGATGTCTTGCCGCACGAGTATACGCTTGGCGGCCCTAAAGCCGACCGGCTTGCATTGACGCAAGCCACCGGCAGCATATTGAGCCCTATTTTTTGTTTGTACCACGACCCCCAAAAGCAGGTTGAAGCGATGGTGTTCGAGCATCCGCCGGCAACCGTATTAATGGCGGAAGATGATGATGGCGTCGTTCACCGCTTCTGGCCGATTACAGACAGAACAACGATTCAAGCTATCCAGCAGGCGCTTGCTGCCAAACCGGCCCTTATCGCGGACGGGCATCATCGGTATGAAACGGCTGTGGCTTACCGCGATTGGCGGCGTGAGCAGGATAACCAGCAAAATGCGCCGAAAGGCTCCCTGCCTTGGGATTACACCATGTCGTTTTTCACCAATATGGCCGATGAAGGCTTGCGCATTTACCCCACGCACCGCGTATTGACCGACCTGCCTGACGGTTGGACATTTGAAAGTTTTCAGCAGGCGCTATCCGAGTATTTTGAACCTGCCTCGGAAGAGCATGCCCTCTTCTGGATCCAGGTTGGTGCTGCTGGCCGGCAACAGGCTTATCGTTTAAAACCAGGGGCTAATGTGGATGCCATTCCTGCCGTGCTGCAATCGTTGGATGTGGCGTTGCTCGATCAGTTTGCATTCCAGACGATCCTGAAACAATCGGCCAATAATTTAAAGCAGCAAGGCTTGCTCCAGTTTGTGCGCGACGAAGCGGAAGTGCAGCAGTTGCTGTCACAAGGGGCCATGGTGTTTCGGGTACATGCGCCGGATGTAGAGCAGGTGCGCATCATCTGCGAATCCGGTTACCGGATGCCGCAGAAATCGACCTACTTTTATCCCAAACTTCTGGACGGCCTGGTATTGTACTACTATGGAACCAAGCGCCAAACGCCGAACCAAAGCCAGGAACAGTTGCAAAGTACGGTTCGCTAGTCTAGCGATTATCGAAAAACAATTAAGAGCGTATTATAAAATTGTAACAACTAATGAGCATTTTCTAGAGAAACACAGCTTTAAGGTTATAATTTAGTAAAATTAATGCTTGGGTTGGCAAAAGTAAGATAGAGAGTCTTTATGGCTAATGTAAAGAAAAAGACACTCAAAAGTAATACAGGCTCATCTCCTTATAAAGTGATAGACTTATTCTGTGGAGCTGGGGGGATGAGCTTAGGATTTTCGGAAATTTTCGGGAATAATTTTACTTCAGTATGGGCAAATGATAATAATAGCGATGCCGTTAAGACATATAGAGCTAACTTTGGCGACCACTGCTATGTAGGAGATATCGTTGATCTACTCGCTGATAATAAGACCATTATTCCATCTGCCGATGTCGTTATAGGCGGCCCTCCTTGTCAAGGATTCAGTCTTTTAAACAAAAAGCGAGACGGCGATCCCCGCAGGCAATTGTGGAAACCCTTCTTAGAGGTTGTAGAACGCTCGCGCGCTAAGATTTTTGTTATGGAAAATGTTCCACAGCTTTTAGGTTCTGAAGAACATTCTCAAATTAATGAAATGGCTGAAGAATTAGGTTTTCAATTGGCTTTCGCTAAGCTATGTGCTGCTGACTATGGTGTGCCACAAGTCCGCTGGCGGGCTTTTATTATTGGTTGCCGTTTCATGGATCCCTCTGAGTATTTTCCTCCAAAGAAAACTCACTATAATCCTAAGAATAGTGATAACTTAGGTCTTTTGAAAGCAGTTTCTGAATATGTTGACAGCCCTTTACCTTGGCGTACTGTTAAATGTGCTATTGGCAACCTAATTCCTCCGGAAGGTACTGAAATTAGAAAAATTATTCCTCCTTATGACTTACATTTTGGACGTAAGCCTACCCTATTAAGTATAAAAAGATACAAGGCTATACCTGAAGAAGGTATGAACCGTTTTGACTTACAGCGTATTGCCCCCGAACTCACTCCGCAATGCTGGATTAGGAAAACTTCCGGTGGAACGGATCTTTTTGGCAGGCTTTGGTGGGATAGACCGGCATTTACCATAAGAACTGAGTTCTATAAGCCTGAAAAGGGAAGATATCTTCATCCGTCTCAACATAGGCCTATTACTCATAGAGAGGCTGCGAGACTTCAGTCCTTTCCAGACTCGTTTCGATTTATCGGTTCAAAAATTGAGGTAGCCAAACAAATTGGCAATGCGGTTCCGCCTTTATTAGCATCCCATATTGCAAAGTCAGTTGAAAGACTATTGGATATCTTGGAAAAAGATGAATGGCAGACAAGTTCTCTAGTACTAAACGCAGCGAGATAATGTCCCGTATTAAAAGTCGAAACACTTAACCAGAAATTTTGGTTAGAAAAATTCTTTTTAAAATGGGTTATAGGTATCGACTACATGTAAAAGACCTGCCTGGTAAACCTGATATTGTTTTGCCACGTTATAAAAAGGTAATTATGGTACACGGTTGCTTTTGGCACGGTCATACTTCTTGTAGACGCGGATCCAGGCCTTCCTCTAATAAAAATTTCTGGAACACTAAAATAGCCAAAAATATTGTTCGCGATATGAACAACCAAGCCCAGCTAAATTCTTTAAACTGGGATGTTTTAATATTATGGGAGTGTGAAACTCGCGATAGAGAGACTCTAATGCTACGTTTGAAGGAGTTTCTTACTAAAGGAAAAGTGAAATGAGTGCCAGAGATAAAATTCGAGAATTTTTTGAAAGAAATGTAGGTAAAATCATTACTACGCACGAAATAAGTCAAGTTGCAGGTATCAGGGATTACCAAAGGCGTATACGTGAACTTCGTAATGATGAGGGGATGCAAATTAAGACTCATATTGACAGGCATGATCTCAAACCTGGGCAATATGTTTTAGAAACTCTTCAAAGGATACCAGTTATTGGAAGAGGTATTTCCCCTCAATTAAGAACTGAGATATTAGAGCGAAATGGTTTTACTTGTCAACTTTGCGGGGCTGGCCCCGGCGACTTAGATCCATTTAACCCAAACCGAAAAATGAGATTGAATATTGACCATATAGTACCTGTAAGTCAGGGTGGAAGTGAGGATAGAGAAAACCTAAGAGTTCTTTGCTCTGCCTGTAACCATGGAAGGTCAAACATCCAAACTCCGAGTGAAACTGCCTTAAATATTCTAGCACGGATTAGAAGATCTCCTCGGTCTGTACAAAGAGAAATTTATGAAGCTCTGAAACGTTCTCTAGGTGGTTAATAAGAGGGAGTAATAATCTCACAATGTTATAAACTCAGCGGGGTTTTAACGTTGAGTCGGGTTCTTCAGTGTCTCAAAATACTCGCTGCCGAAATCGGCTTATCCTATAATGTTGCCATCCAAGCACAATCAAAAAGGAACACTGTGAATGACTTCTCCCGTAAAAACGCAGGAACAACTGCAACAAGAACGCCGAGCTGAGTTTGTGGCGGCACGAAATGTTTATCTGGCAATCATCATCTCGTTTGTCACGGTTTGTACCATTGCAGTGGTGGTTACGTCCAAGATGGAAGCAGAACGAACCGGCTTTCGTCCGATACAAACCGAAGCGCCCATGTCGTTTATTGATAAAACCTACGTAAAGAAGGATTAATTGATCAAAGCTGGGATACTTTTTCCGATTTCGGCGTCACTATTTATTAAAGTTGTCAGTGGAAGCGAAGAGGCTTGATTTCATGACTCGCATTTTGGTTTATGCCCTGATCCTCCTGTTGAATTTTCAGTTTGCCCCGGCCTTGGCTCAAGAGGCACAAGATGAAGTCGCTCCCAGCCTGCTTCGGCCTGACACAACCATTAAGACAGAGTTTCGCTATCCGCTGGATGCCATTGATCCTACGCCCCAAACCAACCCCAAAGGCGCAGACGCGCCCGGGTATCGCGCCCAGCAGCAATTGGTCATCTACACGCCTGCTTTTGGCAGCCAGACCGGCACCAATATCTATGGGGCGGAAGCGGTTGTGGTGAATGGCAAAATCCAGTCCATAGCCAATGCAAACAGCCCGATTCCGCCAAACGGCTTTGTGATTAGCGGCCATGGGCAAGCCGGTATCTGGATGAAACGGGTTTTAAAGCAAGGGGCAACGGTGGAGCTTGATGCGGAGAACCGGCAAATGGTTATTCGCATTACGCCAGCGGTCTACATGGTTGCCGTGCAGGAAGCGTTACAGCAAGCCGAGCGTTATCCCCAGCGAAATGATGCCAAGTACCAGGAGTATTTACAGGATGCCCAGGCATGCTACCGCAAATTGACCAGCCTGGCGCAACATGGCGTTACCCAGCAACTGGTTCAAACATCCGATACATGCAAGTCCCAGGCGGATAAGGCTTATTATCGTTCGGTGGCGTCCAATGCCAATGCGTTTCGTGGTGTTTGGGTGCGCCCGGTGGAGCGTTCGCCGGAGCAGATCCAGAAAGCCATTGCGGAATTAAAAGAGGCCAAGATCAAGCATCTGTTTGTGGAGACCTATTATTTAGGACAAACGCTTTATCCCAGCGGCGTTATGGCGGAATATGGGCTGCCGGAGCAACATGCCCAGTTCAAGGGATGGGATCCCTTAAAGGCATGGATTGAGGCTGCGCATCAGAACGATATGCAGGTGCATGCCTGGGTGCAGGTATTTTTTGCCGGCAACCGGGACAGTAACCTGGAAACCTACGGGCCCGTCCTTCAAAAGTATCCACAGTGGACCAATGTGCAATACAATTCACTTTCTGCGGCGAATCCCATGCCTTCCACTATTGAGGATGGGCATTATTTCGTGGATCCGGCGAACCCCGAAGTCCGGCAGTTCCTACATAAGCTCATTTCTGAGATGATAACCCGTTATGACATAGATGGGGTCAACCTGGATTATATTCGTTACCCTGCAAGCCATCCATCCTCCAATGGGCAGTTCCTGGCTTCCACCTGGGGTTATACGCCCACTGCGCGGCAGGCTTTCCAGGCGATGATTACCGAAGAGTTCAATGCTGCCGAAGCCAAAAAGAAGGAAGCCGAAGCCAAACGCATTGAAGAACTGAAAAAGGCGGGCAAGCCCATCCCCAAGGTTGTTGAGAAACCGGCCCAGCCCCCCAAGGCCGATCCGGCTACCTTTACGCCCAGTCATCCTTTGTGGTCGCGCTGGGTGGCTTGGCGAAAATCCCAAGTTTCCTCCTTTGTGAAAGAGGTTTCCGAGAAGGTGAATGCGACAAAACCGCAACTGCTGGTTTCGGCGGTGGTTTTCCCGCAGACGGATCCGATTTTTCAATTGAAATTACAGGATTGGCCTGAATGGGTTGCCAATGGTTGGATTGAGGCCCTAACCCCGATTGGGCTGGAGCCGACGCCGGAAGGGGTTTATAACGACAGCATGGCATTCCGCCGTTTAACACAGGATAAAGTGCCGGTGTACCCTGGCATGTTTGGGATGTATAACCGTGCTACGCCGGTGGAATTCCTCTCCCAGATTGATGCGGTAAACCGGGCCGGGTTGCCGGGCGTTGTCCTGTTCGAACGTTCCCGTTTGGATAAAGCTTACCGCGAAGCCCTGATGGAAGGCGCATTTAGAAATTAAATACAGGTTTGGAACCCACTTTTTCCAGGCAGCAGTTTCTTATTTCCTCATCAAACTGCTTTGAGCGTGTTTCAAGTCCGCCTTTATACAGGCATTATCGCTGGGTTAGCGTTGTTTTGCGTCTTGCAGAAATTTGAGTGATTAAAAAGAACAGGTATAAGCTGTAAGGGCTATGCCTGCACGTCAATATTTAAAGTCTTGGTGGGATGAAGCTGCATTTTGCGGATGACGTGCTGAACCAACCCTTTAAAATCGCCAGGCTGAATGCCGGCCGCTGTAACTTGTTGCCAGTACCCTTTCGCATCGTTGCCGCTTACGGCAACTACATTATTCATCTCTTCATCCAGAGGAAGAACCGCTGGCATAACGTTGGCTTTGCTACCGCCGAATAAGCTTCGGTGGGGCCTTGGCTCATTCAGCATCACAGCTGTGCGGATAGCTTCGGTCAGCTGTTTCCAAGCATGGTGCATGAGTTGTTTTGGGGTTAACCGTCGGCCTTCAGGTGTTTCAGCGTAACGCTCGCCAATGGCGTTAAGAACCGTTGCCGTGGAAGCCGGCTGGCCATTGAGATTGAGCGCGGTTGCATAGGTTGTACCAAACCGAACGTGACTAACGTTCATCCAGTGATCTCCTCAAAACCCCGATACGGTGCCAGTGCTAACATGACCATACACCCCAATAACATTTTCGATCTAAATGTAGAGCTTCCATTCTATATTAATAAAGTTAGGAAATCTATCCCGCAAGTGGATATGTTCTTGTATAAGCTTGGGCTTGCCAGGGCAAGCCGCCAATATTACCCTTTTAATGCTGGAAGCATCGTGTTTCCCATTTGTAAAATGCGCTTAAAGTCGCTTTCGTCAAGCGGCATTACCGAAAGCCGAGCCTGCTTTACAAGGGGAATATCGGCAAGCGCGGCATCTTCCTTAACCTGTTGAAGCGTGACAGGCTGCTTTAAGCGGCAAACCGGCTCAACCCTCACGGCGATCCACTTTTGGGTTTCATCGGTCGGATCCGGATAGGCTTCCTTGGCAATTTTCCCAATCCCCACAACCTGTTTATCCGTTACGCTGTGATAGATAAAGGCCAGGTCGTCTTGCTTCATGGCCGCCAGGTTTTTCTTTGCCTGGTGGTTGCGCACGCCATCCCAATGGGTCCAGCCGTCACGCTCCAGGTCATCGTAGGAGAACGTGCCGGGTTCGGTCTTCATCAACCAGTATTGTTTTGTTGCCATGGTGTTATCCTTTAAACCCAATTGTTTTATTGTTTCGATGTCACCTGCGCGGCGGACGCCAAATACTCCCCCAGAAAGGAAAGCATCTGATCTTTGCCCCACTTGGTTTCAGCGGAAAACGTGAAAACCTGGTCCCGGTCGAGCCCGATGGCCTTGGCCGATGCCAGGCAATGCTTTTCCACATCATTGCGGGAAATTTTATCAATCTTGGTCAACACCAGAATGACTGGAATATCGTTTTTCTCTAGCCATGAGAGCATCTGCTCATCGGATTCCTGCGGGCCATGGCGGGAATCGATCAGCTGGATGACCAGAACCAGTTGCCGCCGTTTCTTTAAATATACCTGGAAGTTCTTTTGCCATTGCTCCTGCATGGTTTTTGAAACCTTGGCATAGCCGTAACCCGGCAGATCCACCAGCGCAAAATGCGAATCAATCTCATAGAAATTCATCAGGCGGGTTTTACCCGGCGTATTACTGGTTTTTGCCAGGTTCTTGCGGTTGGTCAGCGCGTTGATAAAGCTGGACTTGCCGACATTGGAGCGGCCAACCATGGCAATTTCCGGCAGTTCCCACTCCGGCGCTTCTTTAATAGAGGGCGCGCTGGTGATAAATTTAGCGTTCTGGATTTTCAGGGCCATTGGCCTCAGGCTGCTTTACGGATACTGTAGATGACTAATATACCCTAAAAGCTGGTTTGGCGAAGCCGCATTTTGCAGATCGTCGCCATACAGGTTTACAATCGAAGTGCCGGGCGGCACCGTGATTTCAAGGGTCTGGTCGCCGTAAAGGCCGGCAATTTTCTCCAGTTGGCTAAACCAGGTGGGCGTGGTGCCTGTCGTTGTCCCCTTGAACTCAACCTGGCTGGAGGTCTGGAAGACCCGCCCAGTCACGTCTTCAAATCCGGCATAAATGGCATACGTGTTGATTACAGGATGCTGGTAATGGCGGCCATGGAGCCTAATGCGTAACCTGCCCCCATTGAGCGAGGGATATACCAGCTTAACGGAAGGTTTGTTCCCAATATCAAAAATGCCATACACATCCGCTTTATCGGACATGAGCTGGTAGCGCGTAATATACTGGATGGGTTGTCCATCGGGCGCATCCGGCGTTACGGCCCGTGCGGGCGCGACGATGAGCAGGGCAAATAGAACCAGGGCGATAAAGTATTTCACAATTAGGCGCTTTCGCGTTGGTATATATCATGATTATAATACCAGTTTCCTGTTCCGGCGACCGCTGGCTATCACGGGCGTCTGTTTCTTGCCAGCATCCACTGGTACGCCATTTAGAGGCTTTTTGACGCTGACCCCGGTCATCTTGTGGGTTCGTTTGTACAATAAGATTATGAAAGCGATTGCCCAACGTCTTTTTATCGTCTTGCTGGTCAACGGCTTGTTCACCTTTAGCCTGGTTTTAGCGCAGGAGAAAAAGCCCATGGCCAACCAGTACCCGGCCGATCCGGTGGTGCTGGAAAGCCAGTTTATTCGCTTCGAGCGTCATTTCCCCCTGAAGCCGGGCAGCCTGGATCTGTTTGGCTATGAGCGGGAAAAATCCATGCAGGGCACGCCCGTGCTTTCCCCGGATCGCACATGGATGGCCGTTTCCGAAGTGATGTTTATGATGGACGCCGACCAGACCTACAGCCGTGTCCTGCTATTCCCGGTAGGAAAGCGCCCTGAAATAAACGCGGTATTGCCGCCGGACAAACTGGCCGATATGGAAGCGGAAACCGCCAAGCGTCGGAAAAAAGACCCCGATTACCAACCCCAGGTTACAATTACCGATGTGAACCCCCGCCCCTTTTGGGAGCGCTACCAGCCGGGCAAGCAGGCTGCCCAGTCCAAGCTGGTGGTGGAGGCCGGGTTTGAAACGTATGAGCCATACCGCTTCGACGTGGTGCAAGTGGCGGACTGGTCAATCGACGGGCAAAAGGTGCTGATGGTCTATCGGCCAGGGTATCATCACCTGGGCATCCGCCGAACGATTCCTGCAATTCACGATGTCGCATCCGGCCAGACCGAAAAACTCAGTTATCTGCCCAACCTCATCTGGGATGATGTCCGCCGATCCATGCCGGAGTTGGCCCGGCGCAAGGGTGTTATCTGGGATATCCGTCTGTTGGGCTGGCGGGCCAAAACCGCCGATGAACTGATTGCCAAGCTGGTGGTCTTTGAGGGACAATCCGAAGTGCCGGCAGGTTTTTGGTCGTACAATACGCAATCGGGCCAACTGTTGCCTTTAGGCAAAAGCCTTTCGCCGGACCAGGTTGCCCGAAACGGCTGGGCCGTTACTTTCCTTCAACCCACCACCAGCGGAGAAGTGAAATCATATGGATCAAAGGAAATCCCGCCCCCCGAAAACAAACCACCCGACGACCCCGCCGAAAAAAAGCGAGGGTGGAAACGGCGGCTACAGTTTTGGAAAGAATAGCGTTGAAGCCCTGCTGAATCATTCTCCCGACCGAATCTTCAAAATTATGGTGGCCCAGGAGCTGAGCCGGGATAAGCGGCTGCAATCGCTGATTGATCTCGCCAAGGAAACAGGCAAACCCTTCCAGATGGTGCCAAAGGCGAAGCTGGATAGCTTGGCCGAAGTTGAAGATACCCCGCACCAGGGGGTTGTGGCCATGGTGTCCCCCAAGCCCATCCTGGATGTGTACGACCTCATCAAAATGGTGGAAGCCCAACCGGCTGAATCGCCCCCGCTCATCCTGGCGCTGGACGACGTGACCGATCCTCGCAATTTTGGGGCCTTAATCCGTGTGGCTGCTGGGGCAGGCGTTACCGCCATCGTCATCCCCAAAGTCGGCAGCGCCGGTTTTTCCCCTGTTGTGGGGAAAGCCAGTGCTGGCACGATTGAACTGATGGACATTGTGGCCGTACCCAACCTGGTGGACGCTATGGAGCGCCTGAAAAAGGTCGGCATCTGGTGGGTCGGCGCGGATATGGGCGAAAAGTCGATTGATTATGAGCAATATGATTACAAGGGGCCTACCGGCATCGTCCTCGGCAGCGAAGGTAGCGGAATCCGCCGTTTGGTCAGGGAGCATTGCGATCAGCTCGTTCAAATCCCCCTTGCTCCGCATGTGGAATCCCTGAATGTCTCCGTCGCGGGCGGCATCCTCCTCTTCGAAGCCCTCCGCCAGCGTCGGCAGGGGAAATAGATTATTAGTTAGTATTTTACATTTAGTCTTCTGGCTTGAAATTGTGTAGTCTATGGTATACATTTAAGTCATGGAAGTGCAAGCAAAATCCATTTTGGTTTATCAGACCTTATCAGGTAAGAGGCCTTTTGATGAATGGTACCGGAAGCTCAAGGAGCAGAAAGTCAGGTTATTGATACGTAAGCGGGTTAACCGCCTCGCAGTGGGGCATATTGGAGATTGTAAGGCATTAAAGGAGGGTGTCTTTGAACTCCGAATCGACTATGGCCCAGGCTACCGGCTTTATTTTGCCCAAGAAGGACAGGAGCTGATCCTTTTGCTTTTGGGAGGGGACAAATCAACACAGGAACAAGATATTTGCAAAGCCAAGGAGTATTACAATGACTATCGAGCCAGAACGTAAATATCCTGCCGCCGCCCCTTATGAGGAGACGTTATACCAGGAATTGCAAGATAAGGATTTTGCGATTGCCTACCTGAATGAATGCTTGCAGGACGAAGAGGACTTATCGGTTTTTTTATTGGCCTTAAAACATGTCATTGAGGCACAGGATATTAAAATGACAGAGTTGGCTAAAAAATCTGGCCTAAACCGGGAAAGCCTTTATAAAATGCTGTCCCAAAAGGGCAATCCTGAACTGAAGAGTATCAGAGCGGTTCTAAGTGGCCTCGGCCTTCGCATAACCATTGCTGGTTAATAGGCCTCACCGGAAAATACGAGATTATAATCAACCTGCCTGCCTTCAATTAATGGTGGGCCGGATAAATTCAGCAAACTGTTGAATCGGGATTTCGCTGTCGAGATGGGCTTCGTCAAATGCTTCGAATTCGAACGCGCTCATCCTGCCGCCTTGCTTGCGCTGACGGGCCTCCATTCGGGCAAGCCCGAGATTCAAGCCGACATCATTGATGCCGATATGGAGATCCGGCTCAGGCAGAGCGTTGGGGATGTGCCTGAGCAAATGGCCGTTATTCCATCGGTAATCGATTAACAAAATGGAATAGGCGGCAAATACTTGGGTAAGCGTTCTGACGTAGCCAAGTAAGGCTTCATTGCTGGCGTCCTCCGACAATGGCGGCTCCGGGTTCTTGCGATACTGTAATATGGCTTCATTTATCAATCCCAAGGCGTCCGGGATTTTGTCGAACTCCAGCTTGAAGCAGGCGGCCTCGTAAAGAGCTTCAAAGCGGGCCACATTGCCCCAGCGCGGCAATGTGGCCCGC
>CALAJO010000079.1 GCA_937922745.1 uncultured cyanobacterium | reverse complement strand
TGTGGCCCTGGTGGATGCCCTGCTCCATCTCAAGGCCAAGGGGCTTATCAACGAGATCCCCATTATTTCCCCGGTTGCGGCCATCAGTGTGGGCGTGGTTAACGGCCAGCCGATGCTGGACCTGAACTACGAGGAAGACTTTGCCGCGGACGTGGACGCCAACCTGGTGATGAACGCCAAGGGCGATATCATCGAATTCCAGACCGCCAGTGAGAAGGCCCCGCTCTCCCGCGAAGGGTTACAGATAATGCTGGACTTGGGCGAAAAAGGGATCCGGGAGTTGCTGCAAATCCAGCAGGACGCCCTCGCCGAAGCCTTGTCCGGAGCCGCCTCGTAACCATGTACAGCGCTCCTAAAGGCACCCACGATTTACTGCCGGAAGACCTGGCGACTTGGCACATGGTGGAAAACACCGCCCGCTCGGTGCTTGAAGCCGCCAATTTCCATGAGATCCGCACGCCGGTTTTTGAAAGCACGGAACTCTTTGCCCGGGGCGTGGGAGAAAGCACGGATATCGTGAACAAGGAGATGTACAGCTTCGAGAAAGGCGATCGCTCGCTAACGTTGCGCCCGGAGAATACCGCCGGCGTGGTTCGGGCGTATAACCAGCATGGGATGGATCGCTGGCCCAAACCGGTCAAGCTTTACTATCTCGGGCCCATGTTTCGGTATGAGCGCCCCCAGGCAGGCCGTCAACGGCAGTTTCACCAGCTGGGCGCGGAGCTTTTCGGGTTGGATACGCCGCAGGCCGATGCCGCCGTCATACTCATCGCCATGCAGCTCTTCCAAAAGCTGGAGATTCCGGGGCTGGCCCTGGAAATTAACAACGTGGGCTGCTTCCAGTGTCGGGCCGATTTCCGGGAGCAGCTCCGGCAAGTGCTGGCACCTTATCTGGGCGAGCTTTGCGGGGACTGCAACCAGCGCTATCACACCAACCCGTTGCGAATGCTGGACTGCAAGAACCCGAACTGCAAGGCCATCTACCAAAAGCCCGAAGTGCAGGCCTTCCTGTCGCAGGATAATACGTGCGGCGAGTGCAAAACCCACTTCGATAGCTTGCTGGGCATCCTGGAATCGTTGGCGATTCCCTACCACCATAACCGGATGCTGGTGCGCGGCCTGGATTACTACACCCGCACCGTGTTCGAAATCACCTCCAACCACCTGGGGGCGCAGAATGCGGTTTGTGGCGGCGGACGCTATAACGGCCTGGTGAAGGAACTCGGCGGGAAGGATACACCGGCCGTAGGCTGGGCATTAGGGATGGAGCGCCTGGTTAGCCTGGTAAAAAAGGTTGAAAAGCAGGCCCCGGCTTACTACATTGCATCGGATGATGTGGCCGCGGCCTTGACGCTGGCCCAATCGATCCAGGCTGCGGGCTTTGCCACGGTGGAGGTCGATCTCTCCGGGAAGAACCTGGGCAAGCAGATTACCCAGGCCAACAAGCTTAACGCCCAAACCGTCCTTGTACTTGGGGAATCCGAGCGGGCTGAAGGCAGCGTTACCATTAAGAATATGCAGACCGGGGAGCAGCAAACCCTTCCGGTTGAAGCCTTTCTGAAGACATTGGCGCCTCACTCTAATCCGGCTGCGGTCGTTTAATTCGCCTTTACGGATTGAGTTGCCACAAGCTGAAATTGAGCGCTGTCGCATAGCTGACCCATATTAAATAGGGCACCAGCAAGAGCCCTGCAACGCGGTTGAGCCGATAGAACTGGATGAGCGTCAGGAAGATGGCAACGACCAGCAAGGCAATGACGACAAAGCCCGGGCCCGGTTGCTTCAGCCCGAAGAACACGGGCGTCCAGATGCCATTGAGACCCAATTGGATCAGGAACAGGATGAGGGCGCGCCGACGCTGGGGCGAAGCCGGCTGTCGCCAGATGAGGTAGGCCGCAACCCCCATCAGCAGGTACAGGGTTGTCCACACCGGGCCGAAGATCCACTTTGGCGGGGTAAAGCCGGGCTTTTCCAGGTGGGCGTACCAGGTCGGGATGGCATCCATCGTGATGAGCGACCCGAGAATGCCGACCAGTTCACAGCCCAGGATCCAGGCGATGAGGGGCAATACCTTTCTGATCATGGGCAAAGGACTCCAAAGGGTTTCTGATGGAATGGTTGCACGATACCATAAACGATGTGCCGAGGCGCTATAATAGAGGTTCAGGTAATCAGGACGAGACAGATGTCATTTCCAAACCAGGTGAGCGTGGTGATTTTGGTAGAAAGCGCCCCAGTTGAGGCATCGCTGGCGGAAACGCTCCACGCGGTTTCCAGCGCTTCGGAAATCCTGGTGGCGGATGCGGTTGGCCTGGAACAATCACTTTTGGCGGAACACGCCGTGTGGCTGCCGTTGATGGGGCATCGTGGCTTGACGCTTCGGTATCGGGCTGGATTGGAAGCAACCGGGGATTGGTTGTTGTTCCTCAAGCCGGGTGATGTGCCCGGTGATGCCTTTCTCAACGAACTGGGGAGCGTCATTGCGAACGGGGCGGATGACCAGGGCTATACCTTCCTGCGACGCCTGCAAATTGGCGGGATGCCTTATCAATTGGCAGAGGCGACCCCCGATCCCGATTTTGTTCCAAAGTCGCTCTATCTCCACCAGTTGATGCGTGGGAAGTCGTTTAACCTGGCTACGATGCAGCATCCTCTGGATTGTACAGCCGATAAAGATGGCTTTGACCTTGTGTTACAGGATGTTCGGGATACCGTAACCCGTTCGGTGGAGCGGGAAGGAACGCAATCTCTTCAGGGAAAGAGCCGGTTCAACGCCATACTGAGGACACTGTTTGTGGAAGGCATCTGCAAGCGCCATCTGTTTAGGGATTCCTCGGTTCGGGATGCCTTGTTGATGCGGGTACTCCAGGGCGTGCTGGTGGACCTGAACCGTGCAGAGCGGCGGAAGCAGCTTGAGGCATTGCGGCTGGGCGAATAAACCCTTGGGCGAAACGCCATGTTTACGCTATGGTGTATGGGATAGATGGGATTCGCGGGATGATGACAGTTTACCTTCACAGCCGGAAAACGCCTTTTGCTTCGGCCCTGCAAGCCGGGCTGATCAAGTCGGGTGTCCCTGTAACACAGGCGGGGGCGGATGCGGAAGTGCTGCTAATCCTGCCATCGCCTTCAGTTGCAGGGGATGCAGACGGGCATTACCCGCATGCCATCTTGGAGGAGTTGCCGGATATCCGGCAGTTTCCGCAGGTAAGACGTATCATCCTGGTTTCATCTACGGAGGTGTACGGGCATGGCGATTACCTTTGCGGCGATTGCGGCCCGATACGGGAAGCCCGGCGATATGAGAAGCACCTGGAGCTGAAGCGTTGGGAGCTGTTTTGCCCGTATTGCAAGGAAATGCTGATGCCGACGCCAACCCGGGAAGTTTCCACCCCGGCCCCGCTGACGGATTGGGGCTTGCGGCTCCTGGCCCTGGAGAAACAGGTTGAAGGCTACTGCTACCAGTCCGCCGCCTCGGTAACGGTGTTGCGCGTGTCCTACCCGTACTGGACGGAACCGACTTACCTGGCGCTTCATCCGGCTTCGCCCCTGGCCCATTTCTGCCACACCCTGCTGGCGGATCAGGCCGCAACGTTGTTTGAAGACGGGTACCAGATGCGGGACATGACCCACATCGATGACATCATTCAGGCCATTTCGGCGGTGGCGCATCATCCTTATCCGCCCAACCCGGTGTATAACATCGGTTCCGGCACCCGCCTCACGCTCCAGGAAATGGTGGCGCACTGCCAGGATGCCCTGGGGAAAACCGAGACCCCTTACGTATTCTCCTCAATGATCCTGCATGATCAGCCCCGCCATAGCTTCCCGGAGATCGAGCGGGCCCGCCTGGAACTGGGTTACGCGCCTTCAGTTTCCATCCTGGAAGGAATTTATCGGCTGGGACAGGCACTGAATCAAACCGCATCGCTACCGAATTAAAAAGTGAGAAAACAAACCCATTTTGAGTGCTGTGGCGCTGTGATCCTTGCCGATGGTGTAAGGGTGCAGCAAGCCTTTTGACCAGGCCGTGTGGCTTCGCTGGTAAAAATGAGCGAACGAAGCCATTTCAACAGCGTGCCTCTTTCCTTGCTGATACGGCGTGGTTAAACAACCCCCCCGGACTTCATGGATTTTCCAGCGCAGGGCTGAACGCCTGATGAAGTTGAAGCACACTGGATTAAAACCGGGCGCTTCGACCTTCACCCGAATGGTATCCGTGTGCCGGGACTGCCTGATGCCCCTTACCCGTTCGACCTGTGCAGGAGGGAACACAGTTAGCCTTAGCCGTCTTTTTCCCAGCAATAGTGAGTCTTAAACGTTGCTTAAGGAAAACTTAAGATTTTACCAGCTTTCTATCGGCATCCATCTGCCATCAATCGCTGAACGTGATTCAAACAGCTCATGCAATTTCGGCGTAAGCCT
>CALAJO010000078.1 GCA_937922745.1 uncultured cyanobacterium | reverse complement strand
GTTCATTTCAACGGTTTCCGGATCCAGGGCGCTGTGACAGCGAAGACATTCGAATACCTGGGGTAACGCCTGCGGAATGGGTATTGGCTTTGTCTCCCGCTTGCGATGAATATCCTGATGACAGGCGTGGCATAACAGGGCAAGATTGCTTAAATCGTCAGTGCCCCCTTGGCTTCTGGGCAGAATGTGATGGTACTCAAATCCCTGATGGTAGGTGTCGGCAGTAGCAGGCCGTTTGTGGCAAAGCACACAAGAGAGTTTATCTCTTAGATTAATTTGAAAGCAGAGTCGGTTGCTCAGCGGCATATGAAGAAGAGACTAATACGTTGCCCGGCGCTTGCCACCGTCCACAAGGAAAGTGGAGCCGGTGATGTAGGAGGCCTTTTCGGAACACAGGAAGGCAATCAGGTCGCCGCATTCCTCCGGCCTGCCCAGCCTGCCCGCCGGAATCGTCTGCACATACTCATCCAGGTAGGTTTGGCGGGTGCCGCCCTTCTGCTGGATTTGGTGCTGGATACGCCCCTCGGTTCGATCCGTATGGATGACGCCGGGCGCAACGCCATTAATACAAATATTTTGCGACGCCACCTCGTCCGAAAGGGTTTTGAGCATTCCGGTTACGGCTGCGCGGATGCTGTTGGAAACTGCCAGGTTTGCAATTGGCTCCACCACGCTGATGGACGTGATAGCAACTATGCGTCCCCATTGTTGGGCTTTCATTCCCGGCAAAAATGCCTGGTTAAGATGCACAATACTCATAAATCCGTCCTGAAAGCCCTTTTCCCATTCCGCCACGCTGGTTTCTTCCACTTTTGTGGGCTTGGGGCCACCGCCATTATGCACCAGGATATCCAGACCGCCATAGGTTTCTTGAATCTGGATAATCAGCTTTTCCCGCTGGGCAAAATCGGCAAGGTCGCAAGGCAGCATAGCGACACTGGCGCCGGTTTTGCTGCGAATCTCTTCTGCCGTTGCGCTTAAGGCCGCTTCATCACGGGCACAGATGAAGAGTTCCACTCCTTCTGTCGCAAGGGCCAAGGCGGCCGCTTTGCCTAGCCCTTTGGATGCGGCACAGACCAGTGCCCTTTTGCCTTTAATTCCCAAATCCATGAGTCCATCCTTACTGATGATAGCGATACGAAACGGTTTTCATTTCCGAAAAGAAGTCCAGGCTGTAGCGTCCGCCTTCTCGCCCAATGCCGCTCATCTTCCGGCCACCGAAAGGCGTTCTCAGGTCGCGGGCAAACCAGCAGTTGACCCACACCATGCCCGCCTGGATGCCCTTGGATACCCGATGGCAACGATCGACATCCTGGCTCCACAAGCTGGCAGACAGACCATATGGGGTGCTGTTGACCATCCGGATCACTTCGTCCTCTGTCTCAAACGGGATGACCGGCAGAACCGGGCCGAAGATTTCCTCCGCATGCAACCGGGAGTGTTCCGGCAAGTTCGCAAACACGGTGGGCTCGATAAAATAGCCATCCGGATAGGCCGCATGACGTTTTCCACCAATAACACATTGCCCTTCCGCAAGCCCGATGGCCAGGTAGGATTCCACTTTTTCGCAATGCTCCCTGCTCACCAGTGCGCCCATCTGGGTTTGCGGATCCAGCGGATCACCCACGCGAATCTGCTGAACCTGGCTGACGACACGCGCCAGCACCTCATCAAAACAGCTGCGGTGAACAAAAAGCCGCGACCCGGCCAGGCAGATCTGTCCCTGGTTTCGGTAAGCCGCGCGAACCGCCGTTGGGATGGCTTCGTCCAGGCGCGCATCGTCAAAAATAAGGGTGGCCCCTTTTCCGCCCAGCTCAAAGGACAGCTTTTTCAACGTGCCGGATGCTGCGGCCATAATCGCTTTGCCGGTGGAAGTCTCCCCGGTGAAGGAGATGGCCTTTACCTCCGGATGGCGGGTTAAGGTTTCACCAGCCCCGTTCGCGCCAAACCCATGCACAACGTTAAAGACGCCTGGCGGTAAACCGGCTTCGGCCGTAATTTCTGCCAGAAGGGTTGCCGTATAAGGTGTCCATTCTGCGGGCTTTAGCACGCAGGTGTTGCCCATGGCCAGGCAAGGCGCAATCTTCCAGGTGGCTAAATATAGCGGCAGGTTCCACGGGGTGATGAGCCCGACAACCCCCAGAGGCTCGCGAAAAGCGAAATGTCGTTCGTCCGGGCCTGTTGTAAAGCAATCCTCCGACAAGGATGGGGCATAATCGGCGAAGAAATGGAAATTGCTCGCGGAGCGGGTGATATCCCCTTCAAGCGATTCCGTGATGGGCTTGCCGGTGTCCAATGTTTCCGCCCGCGCCAGCAAGTCCTTCTTCTCCAGGATCAGGTCGCCAATCCTGCGCAGGATTCGGCAACGTTCCACTAAAGGCATTCTAGGCCAAGGGCCGTCTTCAAACGCCTTTTTCGCAGCGGCAACCGCCAGGCTGGTTTCTTCCGCCGTACCAAGTGCCACGTCTGCCAATACCTTGCCGGTTGCCGGGTTGATATCTTCAAACGTCTCTCCGGACAGGGAGGGCTGGAAAGCCCCATCAATAAAATGGTGAAGGGTCGTCCGGGTTTCCCGGCCGGTTTCGTCAAGCTGGCTCATCGGTGTCGGCATAGGGTTATCCTTGTTGTTTCGCGGGGGGATCCGGGCAGAGGGCCACCACGCGCATTTCGACAAAGTTGCGTCCGGGCGGGCGGGCTTCTATCGTGGTGCGGGCAGGCGGGTTCTCAAACCCGAAATATTCGGCATAAGCCCGGTTATAATCCTGAAAATCGTTCATATCCGCCAGGTAAACGTTCACTTCCACCACATCCCGCAGAGTGCAGCCGGCCGCTTCCAGCACGGTTTGTACATTGCGAATGACGGCACGGGTTTGCGCCGCGATATCGTAGGATAAGACATGGCCGTTTTCATCCAGCGTGATGCCCGCCTCAATACCGGTCTTTACGTCCCGCGCGCCCTGGCCTGAAAGAATCAGCAGCGGACCAACCTTGACGGCGTGGGAGTAACATCCCAACGGATCCGGCGCCTTGCCTGGAATATTGATAACCTCTTTCTTCATGGGCGCTGCCTCAGCCAATGGAAACATCGTGTTCACCTTTCACCCGGAAAGGACATGCCTGTCCATCCCAACCTACAACACGTTGACATTGCCGGTATTATCAGCCAAATACAACGGGCTGTAAATGCAGCCAAATCGGATTAAACAGGAACCGGCTCCGCCCCGAGCAGAAGCCTTTCGGCCAAGGCCCAATCCACCTCCTCCGGGCTTGTGATATCCGCACACAGTTGTTCCAGGATGTCGTCCTGCAGGCTACCGCGCTGCTTGGCGTCTGCGTAGGGAATGTCCGGCCGGAAAACGACCATGGAATAGCGGGGGATAAATTTTCCCGGCCAGCGTTTCTCCAATTCAAAGCCAACCTGCTTTTTTAGCAAAAAGTGCGGATCGGTCACGCTATCCCGCATCTCGATGAAGTTTTCCACGGCCATATCGGCGATGGCGTCGGCATTGGGCTTGCGCAACCGGGTAAAGGTATCGAATACCGTACCCCAATCCGGGTGGGAATCGGTAATCAGGCTGTTCAGCATGGCGCAGTCTTCAAACCCGCTGTTCATTCCCTGCGCGAAGAAGGGCACGATGGCATGCGCCGCGTCGCCAATGAGCAGGGACTTTCCGTCAATATGCCATGGGCTGCACTTAACGGTGACTAATGCCCCCGTGGGATTCGCAAAGAAATCCTCCTGCAATGTCGGCATCAGCGGTACGGCATCCGGAAAAACCTGGTTGAAAAACTCGGCAACCGCTTCCCGGGTGCGGAGCTGGGCAAAGCTGTCCTTGCCTTCGTACGGGTAAAACAGCGTTACAGTGAAGCTCCCTTCGGTGTTGGGCAAAGCAATCATCATATAGCGTTTGCGGGGCCAGATATGCAGCGCATGCGGCTCCATCTGAAACTGCCCTTGCGCATCCGGCGGAATGACCAGTTCCTTATAGCCGTAATCCAGGAAGCTCTGGGAATAGTTGAAGTTTTCCACGCGGGCCAGCATTTCCTTTCGCACCGCCGACCATGCACCATCGGCGGCAATGACGGTCTTTGTCTCAATTTCTTCCGTGTGTTCGCCGGTTTCGTCCTGTAGCGTCAGCCGATTCTTATCGGGATCGAAAGACGTGCAGCGCCGATCAAAAACCACGCGGATATTCGGGTATTTCTCTGCCTCGTTAAGCAGCATGATATTGAGCAGGCCGCGGGATGCGGCATAAATCACCTCGCCTGGATTTTGGCTGTAGGGCTGGAGCGAGGTATTGCCTTCGATATCGTGAACCATGCGCCCCTTCATCGGGATGGAGATGGCAGACACCGCCTCTTTCAAGCCAACCTCTTCCAGGGATTTCCAGCCGCGGGCGGTAATGGCCAGGTTGATGGAACGGCCACCGGAAACACCGGTTTGGCGCATATCCGGCCGGCGCTCCAGCAGATTGACCTGAAAACCTTTTCTTGCAAGGTAAATCGCCATTAACGGCCCCACCAGGCCAGCCCCAAGTACGTGAATGATTTCGGAACTCATAATACGGCCTCCTGTTGAATCGTTTCGCCCCGTGCAGCCTGCCCGAACATTTTGGCAAAACGATAAACGTCCATAAAGGTGTTATACAGCGGAACCGGCGCAACACGGATGCAATCCGGCTCCCGCCAGTCGCAGATGACCCCGTTCTCGCTTAAAATCCGGAAAACGTCACGGCCTCGTTCCGCTAGAGTGATAGACAACTGACAGCCGCGTTCCTCGGGGTTTGTTGGGGTCAGGATTCGTAAGCCATCAATCCGCTGTTGCTCCAGCAAGTATTGCAGATAACCGGTCAGTTGGATGCTTTTCTCCCGTAACGGCTTCATTCCAGCCTCACGAAAAACCTCCAGGGAAGCGCGGCAGGCCGCAAATGCCAGGATCGGCGGGTTGGAGAGCTGCCAGCCTTCCGCGCCGGGCATAGGGTGGTAATCCGGCCCCATCTTGAACCGGGTGGACTTGTCATGACCCCACCAGCCGGCAAACCGTTGCAGGTCAAAAGCGGTGGCGTGGCGCTCGTGGACAAAGCAGCCCGCGACGCTGCCGGGGCCCGAGTTGAGATATTTGTAGCTGCACCAGCAGGCAAAGTCCACGCCACAATCATGCAGATTGAGCGGGACGTTTCCGGCGGCGTGAGCCAAGTCGAAACCCACCAGGCAGCCCTTTTGGTGAGCTTTCTGCGTAATGCGCTCCAGTTGGAAAAACTGGCCGGTATAGTAATGCACGCCCCCCATCAGCACCAGGGCAATTCGGTCGCCTTCCTGTTCCAGCAGGGCTTCAATGTCTTCCGTGCGAATAATGTCCTCGCCTTCGCGGGGGTGGATTTCCAGTAAGGCCGTTTCCGGATCCAGCCCGTGATAGCGTATCTGAGACAGCACGGCATAACGATCGGAAGGGAAGCAGTTGCCTTCAATCAGGATTTTGTAGCGCGATGCCGTAGGCCGGTAAAACGACACCATCATTAGGTGAAGATTGACGGTAAGGCCGTTCATCATTACCACTTCGGCGGGGTTTGCACCGACGATTTCAGCGGCCATTTCCGTCACGGTTTCGTGATACGGCATCCAAGGATGTTTGGCATGAAAATGTCCTTCAACACCAAGCGTCTTCCAGTCGTGGAGTTCCTGCAACACAGCGGCTTCCACCCGTACCGGCTGGAGCCCCAGCGAGTTGCCGCACAGATAAATGCTGTCCTCCCCGTGTTGGGTTTTGGGGATATGGAACTCGGCGCGGAAACGGGCCAGCGGATCCGCAAGATCCATCCGGCGGGCGCTGCTTTCATCAGGCTGGTAGGTCATCGGGCGTTACCTTGTACAAAACGGGACGGCTTGGCGCAGCGTCACCATCGAACGCCGCAACCTGGAGATTGAGTAAATAAGGGCCATCCGGAATCTCATCCGGGACATAAATCAATTCCGTAACGGTGTTTGGGGAGGGGTGGTTTGTGTGGCGTTCATCGGGGCCTAGCCCCCAGAACAAGCGATGGTTGGACAGATGTCCCCCATCTTCAGGCCTGTCGATGGAGGGCAAATCCACCAGGAGGTGCTGCACGCCCAAGGCAATGATTAGGGCCATGGCATCGTTGGAGAAATAAGGGGGCGGGTGGGCTCCGTAGTGCCGTATCCGCTTATCGGGTTCGTTTGGTAAAGTCCGAATCACCAGGGCCTGGCGAAATTCTGCCGGGTAAGGCAAAATCATCTCTTCCAACAGCTTTTGGGTAATCAGCCGGTCTGTCGGTTGTGGTATTGGCTTGTAACGATCATCACACTCGCTGGCGATAACCGGTGTAACGGATACCAGGAGGGCCGGAAACAGTTGCCCCTTGGTAATGCGATGGATGGGGATTCGTTGTTCCGTAATATGGCCCACCCCTTCGGTGTGTGTGCCGTTGAGGTGAGGGCTAAAGTGGTACGTCTCGCAATTACAGCTTCCCCCCTGCCGGACATCCCCAATAAATGGCCCGGCCCGGTAAGCAGCCCTGGAAGGAGACGGGCCGCCAAACGCGCAGAGCTGCTCCGCCTCAAAATGCACAGGGATGGCGATATCCAGCGGGTTTGACAGATCCGCCGCATAGTGGCCCATTCGCACGCTGATGGTGGTCATGCCAGGCCCAACCATTCCTTGGCCGTGCCGCACAGGATCCGCTGCCGTTGCGTATCCGTTAATCCAGGCAGATTTTCCACCATATGCCCGGGGTAAATCCCTTTGGCTTGTGGATAAGGGCATTGGTTCCCCTTGGCGTCCTGCATGGTTTGGCCGTCAAACGGGTCAATCTCGCCCAGAGGGTAGGGGTAATCGGAGCCCATGGCAATCCGTTCCACCCCAAAAGCCTGGATGAGCATATTCAGCACGGCATCCTGGTGTACCAGCGTATCGACGTATATCGCGCACTGGCGGATAGTTTCAAACGGGTTGAGCCCGGAAGCGTTCCGGAAAAGATCGGGACGGCAGTAGGCGCCATGCTCAAAACGGCCAAGCAGGGCGGGAAACGCACCGCCTCCGTGGGCATATAAAACCCGAAGATCTGGCAGGCGTTCATGGATTCGGCCGTTATACATCGAATCGAAGGCGAGCGTGGTTTCCATCGCCATGCCAATCAGCCAGGGGCGCCAATTTCGGGTGGTATCCATGCGTGTTCTCAGGCAATCCTCCGTAGGCTTCATAAACCCGCCCCACGGATGGATAAAAACAGCGAGATTCAGCGCCACCGCGGCCTCAAAAACAGGATAGAAGGTCGGATCATCGAGATCCTGCCCATGTATATTCGAGTTGATTTCGATGCCGCGCATGCCGGGGAGCGTTTTAATCCGCTCCATCTCCCGGATGGCCTCATCCGGATGGCGCATGGGGATGGCCGCAAGCGCCATAAATCGTTGCGGATTCGCTGCAACCAGCGCGGCGTTTTCATCGTTCAATATCCGGCAAATGGCGGCGGCGTCCTGCGCGTTGTCCACGTAGTCCGGGATCATCATGGGCGTGGGCGACAGCACCTGTACCGTCACGCCATGCCGATCGCAATCCGCAATTCGGGATTGCGCCTGGTAAGCGTTCTCTTCAATCTCGCGCTGGACTTCTCCCTGGCTGTTCACCATTTCGGCACAGCATGCAATGGCCGCATGTCGTCGCACCCGAATAAAATCGGCGTAGCGCGTAAATCGCTCCAGGGCATCATACGTCTCCGGAGAAAAAGTGGTATGGGTGTGTACGTCCCATTTTTCCATTATTTTGCCAGGGCCTTGGCTTCCGGTAGCGGCATCACATAACCGCATTGCTTGCACTGGCGGGCTTTCTGGTTTTGCCAGAAGCGCTCGAACAGCGGTGGCAAATCCGTCACGATATTTTTGAGGGGCAAATATTCCTCGTACAACTTCGCATGGCATTCATCGCAATACCAGATGAAGCCGTCCAGTTCATCCGCTTGGCGTTTCCGCTCGATAACCAGGCCAACCGTATTGGGAAACCGCTGGGGAGAGTGATGGACATGCCCTGGCAACAGGAAGATTTCCCCTTCTTTAATGCGGATGTCCCTGGGTTTGCCGTCTTCAATAATTCGTAGCAGCATATCGCCTTCAATCTGGTAGAAAAATTCCGCCCCCGGGTCGTCATGGTAGTCCTTGCGGCTGTTGGGGCCGCCCACAGCCATGATAATAAAGTCGTCGTCCTCGTAAATCTGCTTGTTGCCCACGGGTGGCTTCAAGTCCTGGCGGTTTTCCTCAATCCAGGCCATCAGATTGAACGGTAACAGCATCGTCTCCCCTTTATCCAATCAAACCCATTACACTTTGCATTCTACAATAAGCAAAGCTTGAAGGCATTGATGGCGATGTTTAAGCCGGATGATGAAAAACAGCAATCAAAAAAACGGTTAAAAAGCCCACTATATCAGCATTTTATCGAAATTGGCTTTGAATGTTCAATTTTTCGAAACACGGCCTTTACCTTGTTTTCCCGTAACAATTTATGACAGAGTGTGAAGTTTTGCCTCCATTCAACCGATAACCGGGTTAGGAAAAGAAAGGATGAGAGAACACAGTATGCCAGAGTATTTTTCCGGACAAAAGCCATTCTCGGGGGAGGCCGTCGAGGAGTTTCGGCGACAGCGAAAGGACAAACGGTTTCAAGCCTTCAAGTCCGCCCGCGAGTTCTACAAAAAAAGCCTGGAGAAGCGGCTGCGGGAATCGGAGTATTACGGCGCGCCCCAGGTCGGCTTCGGACAGTCGTACACCCACACCTTCTCCGGGGATGACGGCGCACCCGGCAGCCTGGACTATAATGCCTGAGATCGGATCCCTGGAAACAGACATTGCTGGAGGTTTAACGCAATAACTGACGAAATGAAATGTTTATGTAACACTAGCAAAGCGGAAGGTTTTGTTACAAGACCGTGAATATTTTTTTAAGAGCTTTATCATAGACTTGAACTGATGATTTAATTAAGAATAGAGACAACGCTAACAGTATAGACGAGACCCACTGATCAGTATGCATACCGTTGTTATCGGGGTACGTCACAAAACAGCCCCTATCGAGATAAGAGAAAAGCTGTCTTTTTCTCAGGAGCAGATTCCCGACGCCCTGCGGGAAATGCTGATGATGCCTGGCATTGTAGAAGGCGCTATCCTGAACACGTGCAACCGCACCGAAGTTTACGCCACCGTGACCGATACGGAGATGGGGATTCGCTCCCTAAAGGCTTTTCTTAGCGAGTACAAACAGTTTGACTACAACGAATACATGTCCTACGCCTTTATCCTGATGCATGAAGACGCCATTATGCACCTGTTTCGGGTGGCGTCTGGCCTGGATAGCCTTGTACTGGGTGAAGGGCAGATTATGGCCCAAGTGAAGGAAGCCCTTAAAACCTCCATGTTGGCGGGAACCAACGGCGAAATCATGGACAAGATTTTCAAGACGGCGCTGTCGGTCGGCAAGGCCGTTCGCAGCGAAACCGGTATTGTTAAGCGGGATATCAGCGTTTCCCGCGCGGCTTTTGAATTTGCCCGCACCCATCACCCGGCCTTCCTCAATGGGAAGATTGCCCTGATTGGCGCCGGTAAAATGGCGGAAATCCTGTTAACCTCCCTCAAGCAGGCGCTCCCCCCGGAATCCCGCGCCGCAGGGCAGGTGGTTCTGGTGAACCGCACGCCGGAGCGGGTTCAGGCCCTGTCCAACAAGTATGGCTTCCCCGGCTATGGCTGGGACGAACTGGAGCGCGTGATCCAGGAGTATGACACGCTGTTTGTTACCACCAGCTCCCCCCACTTTGTGCTGAAGCCGGATCTGTTCCAAAATTTAACCGGCAACAAGGTCATCGTGGATATTTCCGTCCCCCGCAACGTGGACCCGCTCGTGGGGGAATTCCCCGGGATTTCGCTCTATAACACCGACAACTTGTCCGGTTACT
>CALAJO010000077.1 GCA_937922745.1 uncultured cyanobacterium | reverse complement strand
TGTCGAACGGACGTTTGCCTGGATGGGAAAATTTAGAAAATTGGAAATCCGCTATGAACGATATGCCAAGTTCTATGAAGCCTTTTGGCAACTCGCTTCTGCCGTTCTGATTCTGAAGAGAATTACCGGATGAGTTCTATTTTAACGACTGAGCAAGATAATCCATTCAATTTTTGGACAGCATGATCGATAATAGGGTTAGGAGTGAAAAGAAAGTTGATTCATGTTCTGTGTTGGTCCATTTATCAGGCTAAGTTACAACCGCGTGGGGAGCAGGCCTGATGTTGCCGCGTAAAGCATTGCATACCCAAAGCAGGGCGTTATTTGCAAACGAACCCGACTTAACCGAGCGGGACGCCAATGTGTCCTTACCGGCCAGCGCGGCAACGCAAGCCTTGCAAAAAGGTATGGTGCTTCGCTTTAAGAAGGAGATTCCCCAGGCGATTGAAGTGGTGGAAAAGGCCCATCGCCTCTTTTCTCAGGACAAGAACAACCTCGGCCTTGCCGCTTCCTTGATTGAGCTGGCTTGGTTATATGGCGCTACACGGGAGCGTAACCGCTCGGAAAAACTGTTTCGGGAAGCCGAAGAATTGATTGAACTCCACAGCAGCCTCTCTGGTATGAACGAAGTACGTGCCAGGTTGCTGCACTATAAAGGGTTGTTGCAGTATCAGGCGGAACAATATGCGCCTGCTATCAAGTTGTTTAAGCAGGCCCTCACTTTTTGCGATCCGCAAGGGCTGGAAGCGGCCAAAGTATACGATAGCCTGGGCGTGCATTACGAGCGAACCGGCGACTTTCACCGCGCGGTACGTTATCTAAAATCATCGTTGACGATTAAAACCCGGCTCGGCAAGCCGCTTCACGAAGAGGCGGTAACCTGCCAAATTTTGGGACGGCTGCATTTGCTGTATGAGGACTACCAGTTGGCATACCAGCATTTGCAACGTTCGCTGGAAATTTGCGCTGACCTGAAGGACGAAAAACGCAAGGCCTCCTTAAAAACCGAGTTAATCCGGCTTTTCCTGCGGTGTGGCAAGGAACAGGAAGCCCGCCACTTAATTCAGGAAACCCGGCAGGATTGCCAGAACCGGCACCTGAAAATCCAATATGGAATGACCTGTTTTTACGAAGTGTATCTGCTTTACCGGCATCATGCGTACGAAAAAGCCAAGCAACTCCTGGAGATGGAAGTTCTTCCCATTTTCAACAAGTTTCGCTACCACAAGGGACAGGCCATGGCCAAGCGCCTGGAAGCCTGGCTGGAATTTAGCCTGAACCCCCAAAATACGACTGAGCCGGTGGCCTTGGTGGGAGAAGCCATCGAACTCTTCCGCAGGGAAAACATGATTGATGAAGTCGCCAAATCCCACTTTGAACTGGGCAAGCTGTACAACGAAATCGGGAATGAAAAACTGGCCGTAGCCAGTTTCCTGGATGCCCTGAAAATTGCCGAGGAAAATGGCCTGTTTTATCTAATGCCTTACGTGGAAGACGAGATCTTTCGCACCAACGAAACCCATTGGGAAGAGATTGTGACCAAGCGGGCCCGGCACGAGCGGGTGTTTGAAAAACGCAATTCCCTGGTGGATGCGCTGGAAGAAATGATTGACAAGCACCCGCAGGAAGAAAGCCGACATTTCGACTGTGGGCACGATCACAGCCAGACAAACAGCCATGGCATCCCTATCCTGTTTTCCCTGTTAAAGGTGGGGCAGGCCATGGCCGCTGAGCGGGATTTGGATAAACTCCTGCAAGTCATTCGCAAGGAAACCGAGCGCGCCCTGGATGCCGATCGCTGTACGGTCTTCCTGTACGATTACGATACCAATGAACTTTGGTCGCGCGTGGCTTCCGGGCTCGATCATACGGAAGAAATCCGCTTCCCGGCCCATCAAGGATTGGCCGGTTACGTGGTTAAAACCGGCGAAATCCTGAATGTACAGAACGCCTATGATGACCCGCGCTTTAACCCCGACGTGGATAAACAAACCGGCTACCAGACAACCAGCATGCTATGCGTGCCTATGCGGAACCGAAAAGGCGAGATTATGGGCGTCTTCCAGGTTCTCAACAAGAAGAACAACATTTTCCAGCGCACGGATGAGGAACTGCTGGTTGCAATTGCCTCCAATGCAGGCATTGCCTTAGAGAACTCGCAGCTTTACCGAGAACTGCGCTGCACATTCGAAAGCTTTATTAAAACCCTTTCAAGCACCATTGACGCGCGGGATCCGATTACCGCAGGCCATTCTGAACGCGTGATGGAATACGCCCTGCTGGTTGGGGAAAAAATGCACCTTTCCCAGCCGGAAATGGAAACGCTGAAATATGCGGCCCTGCTCCACGATATCGGCAAGATTGGGGTGAAAGAAGAAGTGCTGGTAAAGGAAGGCCGCCTGACCGAGAAGGAATACCGGCACATCCAGCAGCACGTGTATTACACCCACCAAATTTTGAAAAATATTCACTTTGAGCGGCATCTTTCCTGCGTCCCTGAGATTGCCGCCTCGCACCATGAGAAAATGGATGGAAGCGGCTATTTCCGAGGACTAAAGGGAGAGCAAATCCCCTTAGGCGGAAGAATTTTAGCCGTTGCAGACGTGTTTGACGCCATTACGTCCCGCCGCCAGTACCGCGCCCGCATGCCATTCGATCGCGTGATGCGGGTATTAAAGGAAGAATCCGGGACGCATTTTGATGGCGACGTGGTGGATACTTTCCTGGAAATCAGCTTGAAGGATCTGAGTCGTGTCCTCTGCATGGATGCCCGCCTGCCCGTAGAAGCCGAAGAAATTGACCATGTCTTGCAGGACTTGCCTGCCGGAGTTTCAATTAAAGACTACCTGGACATTCTGGCCAAGTCCAAGCTGACCAAAGAGGAGAGCCTGATACACGAGTGTTTTAACAAGCTCTACCACTTCAGTGAAATTTCCGATTTGGATTAGAGATTGCCGTACTCTGGGAATGGTTCATCAGGAGCAAGTTTGTTACGCTCTCGGAAAAGATTGGCTTGCTGGATAAAAGCTTGTTTTCCTTCTTCCGTCAACTGGATTTTTTGCAACAATGCATTTGATGATACACATACTGTTTCACAAGTCCCTAATTCTGGCGGAAAGCAGAGGTCAGATTTTTCTATTAATTTATGGAACCAACCTGAAATAAAAGGATTTGGCCACTTCACCAAGGGCACTTCAAACTTGAATAGTCGATAAACTGTTTCAGTTACAGGTTTCGTCTGCGTTTTAAATAAATCGCCTAAGCGTAGCTTATCCATTGCCTGAAGAAAGGCAAATCGAAAAGGGTTACCGGTGCTTCGTATAATTGAAGTGTTTTCTAAAGTCAGCCTCAAGCTGTCCACAGTTTCAGTTGCACGACGCCATTGCTGATTAGACAGATCAACATAACGCTTAATTTCTTCTAATTCGTCTGTACTCGGTCTTGCTTTAAATCGAACCGTCGAGACGCCACTTATACTATTTGCCATTCCATCACCCCTTTTAGTGGTCTTCATATAGAGTTTGTCAAGACAAGAAATTGCCATGCGTGTTATCAAAATCTGATACGCAAATATAGACTGGTATTACACATCTTTAATAAAGTCCCCCTGCTCAGTAAATTTTAATAAAATATTTGTTTTTATTAATTTATAAAAATTTAAGATTTTTTTGGAGGATGGATAGGATGAATCTCCCAAGTTGGGGACAGGTTGCAAATTTTGGCAAGAACCTGGGAATCGGCGTTCTAAACAATGTAGTGGGATTGGCAAACTATGTAAAGGATAATCCCTTGCAAGCTGCAGGAGCATTAGGGATTGGTATTTGCCTTGCTGCTTTTGCACCTGCGGCTGGGGCTGTACTGGTTACTGGAGCTATGGCGGTAGGCGCTTATACTGCGGTAAAAGGAGCAATGGATGCCCATAATGCCTATAGCCGAGGTGATCAGGCAGCTGGAGATAAAGCCGTGCAACAAATAGGCAGTGGATTAACGGATGTTGTCTTCTCTGGGGTAACTATGGCCACTGGCACGTCTTTTCTGAATGCCGCCAAAACCCTTGGCACTGTTGCAAAAACAGACGACATATTGAAAGCTGGAAAAGCAGCGTTTGATGCTGCCAATAAAGCATCGGATGTTGTTAATATTTCTAATGCCCATAAGGCCCTGGTATGGCTGGGTGCAGCAGATGATGCCGTGATTGGGATGACAACGTTGGCTAAGACCGGGGCTGTTAACCAAATGGCTTCAGTCGGCCTAAAAGCAGCGACACAAATCGGGCATGCTGTTACTGCTAATATTGGTGGATACCGTCATGATGGAATCTACTTAGGGCCTATAACCAATACAGTTAGTCAGGTATTAACCCCATCTGCCGTACAAACACCTGAATCCGAAAAACATCAGGTTCCAAAAGTGTCTCCCCGGCCCACACCCTTACAGCCTCAACCAATAGCAAAACCAACGCAAACACCGGTTCCGTTAGTACGCCCAAATATAGTAGAAGTACCCCCATTACCGAGTGTCTTGCCCACGCCAACCACCTTACAGGCTAAAGAAAATACAAACCCAGTAAGAAGACTGACGCCAGATCCAGCGTTGGCAGAACCGAGCGCCACACCCATCCGCTTAGAAACCAAGGCAACAATACAAAGTCGCCCAGCAATTAAATCGAATATTAGCTCGCCCGCCACACCGTATGCAGTACCCGACAGAACAAACAGTCGTACACCAGAGAGGCCTGCACTTACAGTATCCTCCGGCAGGGCTGAATTTGAAAAACTTCGGCGTGAAGAAATGATGTTAGCGCGCGCTGCGGATAAACCTGCACCAGCCAAGCCTGCGCCTACAAAGCCGAGCCCGGTGCCTAAACCCGTCAGAGGACGAAGCCTGGCAATTTAGAATCAAGCAAGCGGCTCACCTGGAAGACTATGCAACTTGTGAGGATGTTGGTTGTGCATACTTGTTGCCGAAATAACGCTCCATGATATTTGCAATCAATTCCGGGGCAACCTTGGGGTTGCGATGGGCGTCGACCAGACCGTTCAGTTCCGGATAGATATCAGAAAACTGCGTATAGCAGAAGCCTGCGCCAATCGGCACCGAGGCGATCGCTTTCATCAGTGCGTCATATTTGCGAAGTAACTGCTCCGGGCGGGTGATTTTGCCGTAGATGGAGCGATAAATCGGATCGGTTGTTGCCAGTTTTTTACCCAGCAACCCTGGCGGGATTTGCAGATATCCGCCTACCTCCGTAAACATAACCGGCTGGCCGTGGTGTTGGGCATCCTGGGCAAAAGGTTTAGGCCCCTTATCCGGGAATTCTCGGGGGAGGAGGTCGCCCATTTTATATTGCTCATAAACCTTAAAATCCTTGGGTTTGCTGTAATCGTGAATGGTGACGACATCCGTCAGGTTGGTTTGCTCCCAGCCATCGTTATCGATGACCAGTCGGCTGGGATCCAGCTGCCGAATCATCATGACCAACTGTTTCAGGAACTCATATTCTCGTGGGCCGTATTCGGTTCCAGGCGCGCGTCTGTCAGGTCTTTCCCCAATATGTTGGACACTCCAGCTTTCATTGGTTGGAACCCAGGCAATAATGGATGGATGATTATAATCCCGTTCAATCTGCCGCCGCATTTCGTCTTTCAGCCGCTCCTGCATCTGCGGGCTCCAGGCCTTGGAGTTTGGCATCTCACTCCACACCGCCAATCCTAACCGATCGCAAAAATAAAGGAAGCGCGGATCTTCAATTTTCTGATGCTTGCGGACGCCATTAAAGCCAAATTGCTTAATGAGCTGGACATCTTTTAACAAGGCTTCTCCCGAAGGAGGCGTCATACCGCTTTGCGGCCAATACCCCTGATCCAGGATCATCTTGAGATAAATGGGATTATTGTTGAGCATCATGCGTCCCTGGTCGGTTCCAACCGTTCGGAAACCAAAATAAGAGCCTACCTCATCCACCACGTTGCCCTGGCCGTCTTTCATCCTGATTTTGAGGTCGTACAGTTTAGGTTTTGAAGGCGACCAGCGCTCGGCATCCGGAATATGGAGTTTGAGCCGGGCGACGCCATTATTCGTAACCGTTTCACTCTTCCAAACCATTTTACGGGCGCTGTCAATCGCATCAACTTCAACCGTCCAGCCGTTGGGCGCTTTTTCCCGGTCGGTACGTGCAGCATGGAGCGGGATAACCATGTTAATCGTGTCTGGATCCGATTCATCCTGAACCATTTTCAGGCTATCCATCCGGTTTTTGGAAACCGGTTCCAGCCATGCAGTTTGCCAAATACCGGTTGTGGATTTGTAATAGATACCCTTGGAGATGTCGTTCTGCTTGCCTGCAAGTTGATCCTTCTCCAGGTTATCGACAACCCGCACGGTAATCTGGTTTTGACCTTTCCGAAGGACCTTGGAAATATCAAAGGCAAATGGCACATGGCCGCCGGTGTTATTCCACATCGGAATGCCGTTGATCCAGACTTGGGCTTGGTAATCCACTGCACCAAAGTGAAGAAGCAATTCGTTATCCTTTTTCCAGGCTTCTAGGTCTTTGCCTCTTAACCAGCTTTCTGGCACAGTAAAATTCTTCTTGTACCAAAGGACACGATGCGGCTCATCATCTGCTGAAGCGTTTGCCATTTCAGTTTCAAAGGTATAGGGAACCTGGATGCTGCCTCTTAATTTAGACATCTGAGCCCATCCCCCAGGCAAGCCACGTTGGCTGTCATCGGTCTGGAACTGCCACGGGCCATTGAGATTTTTCCACTGAGCCCTTACAAACTGGGGGCGCGGATAATTCATCGGATCCGGGTTGGTGAGGGTTGCCGGCAACCGAACCGCCTTGAGCGGATCGACCGGTTGGGCTTTTGCGCCAAAGCGGGCAAAGGCCGCCACATCAATTGCTGGAACAGCAAATACCGGTTTGGTAGCTATGGCTGTTTCAAACCCTATCGATAAAGCTGCAATCTGTTTACTCTTAGCAACACGTGATGTTTCAGACGCGTTAAACCGCGTAAAGATAGAAGCCATAACCCCTCCACAGACCTAAAATAAAGAGAACTGGAACAATATGTTCAACTGGTATAAATAAAAGATGCCCAGGCGTCAATCCATTGTTGTTCTTTTTACAATAAGGGATCTACACCGGGTAAAAGTTCTTTACATTTGAGAATTCAGCCAGCCTGCGAAATTCGTTCAGAGATTTCGAAACGTTTTTCCAGTATAATCTAGTAGCAATTCCAAAGTGGAAAAAAGGAAGAGTGCTTTGAGTACCAAGCAAACCAATGTTTTCGGCGACGGAACGATTCATCCTATCAGCATTCGCGAGGAGATGAGACGTTCCTATATCGACTACGCGATGAGTGTCATCGTGGGTCGTGCCCTGCCCGACGTCCGGGATGGGTTGAAGCCGGTTCACCGCCGCATCCTTTATGCGATGAACGAACTGGGCATGACCCCTGATAAACCATATAAAAAATGTGCCCGTATCGTAGGGGAAGTGCTGGGTAAATACCACCCGCACGGTGATACGGCAGTTTATGACGCACTTGTGCGCCTAGCCCAAGATTTTGCGAGCCGTTACCCGCTCATCGACGGTCATGGAAACTTTGGCAGTATTGAAGGTGACAATGCGGCCGCGATGCGATATACGGAGAGCCGTTTAACTCCGATTGCAATGACCATGCTCCAGGATATCGAGCAGGATACCGTCGATTTTGTTCCCAACTTCGATGGCTCGCTGGAAGAACCGAGCGTCCTGCCGTGTCGTCTACCTATGCTGCTGCTCAACGGCTCCAGCGGAATTGCGGTGGGAATGGCAACCAATATTCCGCCGTTTAATGCCACAGAATTAATTGATGGCCTCGTGGCCTTGATTGACAACCCGATGTTGGAAGCCGATGACCTGATGCAGTGGATCAAAGGCCCCGATTTCCCGACCAAGGCGACGATTGTGGGCAGCGGCGGCATCCGTGAAGCTTTTAGAACCGGTCGTGGCAGCGTCCTGATGCGGGGTGTAACTTCCATCGAAACCATTCCTGGTGGCGGTGGCCGCCAGGAGCGGATGGCGATCGTCATTACAGAAATTCCCTACCAGGTTAACCTGACCACTTTAATTGAAAAGATTGCCGAGCTGGTTCGCGACAAGAAGCTGGACGGCATCAGCGACCTGCGCAACGAATCCGACCGTGAAGGGATGCGCGTCGTTATCGAGCTGAAGCGGGATGCCAAGCCCGATGTGGTTTTGAACAACCTGTACAAACAAACCCAATTGCAAACCACGTTTGGCATTAACATGCTGGCGCTGGTCAACAAGCAACCTCGCCTGCTCAACCTGCCGGATATCCTGACGGAGTTCGTGGAACACCGTGTGGATGTGGTGGTTCGTCGCACCCGCTTTGAACTGAACAAGGCGGAAGCGCGCGCCCATATCTTAGCCGGTTTAATCGTGGCGATTGGCGATCTGGATCGGGTCATCGAGATGATTCGGGCAGCTGAATCGACCGAGATTGCGCGGAACCAGTTGATGTCCAACTACGGCTTGGATCATGAGCAGGCCAACGCCATCCTGGAAATGCAACTGCGCCGCTTAACCGGCTTGGAGCGTGAAAAAATTGCCGCCGAACACGATGAATTGATTCGCAAGATTGCTGAATTCAAAGCCATTTTGGCCGATCGCCAAAAGGTTCTGAATATCATCAAGCACGAGCTGACCGAGCTTCGCGAGAAGTTTGGCGATAACCGCAAAACCCAAATCTTGCTGGAAGAAGGCGAATTCCGCATCCAGGATTTAACGCCGAACGATCCGATGGCCGTGACCGTGTCGCCTGGTTTCAGGCTGAAGACATAGCTGGAACC
>CALAJO010000076.1 GCA_937922745.1 uncultured cyanobacterium | reverse complement strand
TGACCTGGATCGCCGCATTTTTCTGAACGCAATCGGCCCGGTTTGGGATGGCAACGAGGTGTGGCTGGTAACAGGGGGCGGCGCATTATTTGCCGCGTTCCCAGAAGTATATGCGACGGCTTTTTCCGGCTTTTACCTGGCGTTTATGCTATTGTTGCTTCTGCTCATCTTCCGGGCCGTGGCCATTGAATTTCGCAGCAAGCAGCCAATGAAATGGTGGCGTAACCTGTGGGATGTCAGCTTCGCCGTCAGCAGCATCGGCGGGTCGCTGGTGCTGGGCATTGCCCTGGGCAATGTGGCCATGGGGGTTCCGCTTGGCCCAGACAGGGAATTTGCAGGGACGTTCCTGGGGCTGTTGAACCCGTATGCGCTTTTGGTGGGTTTAACCACGCTTACCCTGTTTACGATGCATGCGTCCATCTTCCTGGCGATGAAAACCGAGGGGGAACTCCAAAAGCGTGTGCGCGACTGGATCAAGAATACGATTGCCGTCTTTGTCATCTTCTACGTGTCCACTACAATGGCGACCCTGCTGTATGTACCGCAAATGACCGATCATGTCCGCAACCAGCCCGGCTTTTTCGTCCTGGCGATACTGAACATGCTGGCCATTGCCAATATCCCGCGGGAAATTTACCACGGCCGCGATTTCCGGGCGTTTATCTTCTCCTGCCTTAATATTGTTTTTCTGTTATCCCTCTTCGGGCTGGGTATTTTCCCCAACCTGCTGCCTTCCAACCCGATGCCGGAGTTCAGCCTCAACATCTACAACGCGGCCTCCTCCCAAAAGACGTTGAGCATCATGCTCCTGATTGCCCTGATGGCCATCCCGCTAGTGGGCGCGTATACCGCCGTTATCTACTGGGTTTTTCGCGGCAAGGTGAAGATGGGCACTTTGAGTTACTAACATTTTAATCCGAACGAACCCATTTGAAGTCCTTGATGGAGCCCGGATCGACCGGTGGGCCTTCCAGTTTCACTTCGAACGTCAGGCCATCCGCATCCGTCGGGCCACCGAAGCCGGGAACAAACCCCAGGCCTGGAATGCGGTTGAGGATTTTACGCAATGGGGGCAGGAGGCCGATAATTCGCCCAATGCTGAGGTTGCCCAGCGGGCCGAGAACGCCGCCAATCTCGCGATCCATGGTGCCGCGGATGCGCATATCGGCATAGCCATCCCGCATCCGAACAGAGCCGTCGAATTTCAGATCCAGGTTTTCACCGTCGGATAGCATATCATCCGTATAAATCATCCCTTCAATCATTTTGAAGGTGCCGGTCAACTCGGCGAAATAATCGGTGCGGAAGGGCGCGGCGATGCGGAAGAGGCTGTTGAGGTTGAGGTTGGCAATTCCGCCGGAAATGGTATTAGCAGCCACCAACAGGTTCTCAATCCGGGTGATGGAAGGCAGACGGCCGTTCTCAATCTTCAGGTCGGCATAGCCGTTGGTATTGGCCAACATTTCATCGTTGGAAGCCCCTTCAGTTGTAAAGTCGATGACCCCGCTTAAATCCCCGAAGATTTGGTTGGTTACGTCCAGCAGGATTTGGGAAACCGCGTTTGCCTTCATATCGGCAATTTCCAGGTGAGCGGAAAGGTAGTTGTTGGCACGCGGGTTCATCGCAAGATGGCCCATCACGCCGCCGCCGGCGGATTCGGCGCGGGCGTTCTCCAGTTCGAAATAAGTGTTGGGATAAAGCCGGAAATCGCTGGTAATGTTATTGATAATCAGGTTGTTGACGATCGCTTCTTTGAGCTTGATCTTGCCGTCCACAATTTCAAACGGGATGTTGCCGCTCTTTCCGCTGGCCGGGAAGAACTGTTCCCAAAGCCCTTTCTGGATTTTGCCGACGATCACGTCATTCGTCCATTCGGTAAACAGGGAGACGATGAACTGATTGCCCTTGAGATTGAATTTTTCAATGGCGAGCGGGAGGGTAAGCATATTCCGGATATGCCCGGTAAACCCGACATCTACACCGGGCACCAGGATGTGGTCAATATCAATCAGGGCATTCTGGCGGCGGAAGGTAATCTTGCCGTCCAGATCCTCCAGTTCCAGCCCGGCGGCCTTTACATTCTCGAAAGAAACAACGCCTCTCGCGCCGGCCCGATCCCCACGGGTAATGAGCTTGAGATCGGCTTTAATCAGGCCGGCGAGTTCATCCGCCACGTTATCCGTAAACTGCTTGGCCCATTCTGTCAAATTCAAAACCGGCTCCGTCTTGATGTCCAGTTCTGCACGGCGGCGAAGCGGTGTAAACAGGTTTTCAACCGAACCTTGAACCGTTAAGCCGCTGTTTTCTCCCATATGGAAGTGGGTTTGCTCCACTTTCAAGGTGTCCCCAACCAGTTGAATCACGGAACTTAAAGTGGCCTCGCTTAAAGAAGCATCCCCGGCTTCTTCCGGCTTTTCTAGATTGGGGTTCTGCAACAGTTGGGCAATATTGAAGTTGATGAACATATTAAGGTTATTGCCTACCCCCTTGCCGCTAAATTCTCCAACCTGCCCAGAAAGGTTCATATCAAAAGGCATGGCGACATAGGCCACCAGGTTGGAGCCGTTGCTGATGAGGAAATCGTTGATAAGAAGCGGCGCAAGGGTTCCTGATGCCTCTACATAGACGTCTTTCAGGCTGTTAATGTCAAACGCCATGCGGATGGGGCTGTTGGCGTACTTAAAGCTTAAACTATCACTGCTGGCCTTGAACTGCCGGCCTGTCGAGACATTCACCAGGCCGTTCATATTGTAGACGGGATATTTCAGGTTCGCCATGGACGCGCCCGCATCGAAAAACCGGAGAGCAACATCCTGGGCCGCTTGCGTAACGCGCGCATCAATACTGAATTCGCCGGTGGTGTTAAACAGGGTTGGGAGCGGCATTTTAATCATCCGTTCCACAAAATCGCGCTGATCGCGAAGGAAGCTCACGGGAATCCGCTGTGACAAAAGATGGAGGTTATACCCGCTGGCCAATGCGTTACCGCTAACTGTGAAACGAAGATCGCCGATTTGCAGGCCATTTTGAGGGAACTGCAATTGGCCGGTTTCCAGGTTATAAACCAGGCTGGAAATCGCAATAGGTTGGCCACCCAGTTGATTGGGAGAGGCTGCTACGTTCTCCAGCCTTACAATACCTCCCATACCCGGCTCAAACCGGGGCGCCAAAACCAGGTCCAGATCGGCCGTGCCGGAACGGATTCCCGCTTGCTGAAGTTGGGTGGCAATCTCAGGGGCATGGTGGGTTAAAAACTGTTGCAAACGCGAGAGCGGAACATCGTTAGACTTGACGGAGATATTGTACTGTGTCACGGTGCGGTCGGTCTGGCCATTCACCGTAATCGGGATCTGCGAAATGATTGCCGTCACGTTTTGGAGAAGCACCGTTTGCGGCTGAAGAATGACACGGCCGACAATGTTTTCAAACGTCATCGCATTGGGAAAATAGATGGCTTTTGCGCCTCGTGCCAAGAAATCGCCGGTAATCAGTGGCTCGCCCAGTAATCCGCGAATAACCAGGTTGATATCCGCCGTTCCGCTGAGATTAACCGGTTCCACCAGTTCCGGGGCAACCTTGTTCAGGAAGGCTTCCGCCTGGGCAAGGTTTGTGCCGCGGCTTTGAAGCAGTAAATCCACCATGCGGTATTGATCGTACACTTTGCCCGTTGCGATAACCGGGATGTTATCCACGCGGCCTGTGAGATCCTTAAACGCGATGGTATGCCGGTTAAAATACAAGCGCCCGTTAACCTGGCTGCCCTCAACTTTATAGCGGTGATAGACAAAGCTCCCGTTCGTCACATCGGCAACCCCCTGCATCATAGGGAGCTTGGCCGGGCCGTAAAGCAGGATATGCCCCTTTGCCTGCCCGGCAACCGAATACATTTCCAGCAGTTTCCAAGGATGCCCTACCGCCACCGAAACCTCATACAAGGCCTGTCGCGCTTGCCTTAAATCCAACTGCGGAGCCTGGATGTTGAGGTTTAGGGTAAAGGGCTCCCGCTTTAACCAGCCCGTCATCGTCACGGGAGAAGTGCCGATTTGGCCACGGGTTTCGTTAAAGTAGATGGTTTGTCCCTTCAGTGTCATCCGGCTATAAAGATTCTTCGCCAAAACCGCCTTGTTCGGGACAGACACCACTTGAAGATCGCCGACAATGGCTTTGCCGTTAATATCAGGATGTTTGAGAGGGCCTGAAAATTGGACATCCGCTGTCATGGAACCGGACAAGCCCAGTTTCTGAAAGATATCGATGGCCGGGTTCACATGCTGGGCCAGCGCACGCAGATGTTTCAGCTTGACGCTGGCCGCAATCAACTTACCTTTGGAGAAAGTTCTGGTTTTGGGATTGTAAACGCCCTGCAAGTAAAACGGCTTGCTGGGCAGCTTGCCCTTCAGGTAAGCCACTTCATACCGATCCGGGCTGAGCTTGAAATGGGCATCCACATCCTTGGCTAAAAGCTGGGAATTTTTCACCGACCGGATGGCGACATTTCGCAACCACAGGGAGCCGTTTACCTGGGGCTTGGACAGAAGCCCTTTCATCGTAAATTCGGTTGCAAAGCGCCCGCTGGATTTGGTGAGCAGCGTGCGATGGAAGGGTGTGAGGTTGGGGACAATCTCCAGGGCAGACGTCGGGATCCAGGACGTCTTTGTGGTCAGGTCAAAGAGGCTTTGCTGGAGGGTTTGCTTCAGCGTCACCCGGCCGTTGGAAGACAGGTTGAAATCCTTGCTCGCCAGCCTGAGAGACAGTTTTTCCAGGGAGGCGACCGTTAGCTGCGGGTTCAGTTGCAATTGCGTCTGAAAGTCCAGCTTACCGGGCTCAAAGCGGAAATTGTAGCGATCGAACTTGACATTAACCGGGGTGGTAGTGGCGCCGCTGATGCTGAAAATCTTGGGAGACTTGAGCCCCTGGAGAATAAACGCCAAGTAGCCCACCTGTCCCTTGGCTTCGATGGGAATGTGATAGCTTTGTAAAATGCTGCCCAGGGTTTTCAGGTTTACGTTAGAGAGCTGGATATTTACCCGTTGCAGATCGCGCCAGTCCAGCCGGGCTTTCTTCAGCAGGTCACTATCGGCCCGCCCGCTTAAGCGGAACTCCCCAATCCGCTGGTCGGGATCCTGCACGCCGAAGTAGCCGGTGCCCATCCCGCTGAGTTCCAGCGGCTTATTGGATTGCACATGGCGGATGGTGAGGTACTTCCCGTTAAGATGATACTTGTTGTAGCCGTCAAAATAACGATCCACAATGATGTCGTAGTTGTTAAAGGCAATTTCGGCGTCGTTGACCAGCACTTCCCTGGAGGGAACATTGGGGCGCTTGAGGCGGAACAGGAAACTCCGCTCGCCGATGTAAACACGGATATTGTTAAACGCAATCCGGGAGATGGAGGTTTTATTCCGTAAGAGAGGCATGTAACGCAGGTTGACCTGGATTTCCCCGGAGCGCACGACCTTGATGTCTTCCGGGTCGAACAGGATGTTGTTCTTAAACTCAACCTGCACACCGTGAAGCAGCGTCGGGCGGATGGAAAGCGTTTGAATCTCCGCCCGGATACCGGTGCTTTCCTGAATCGAGAGTTCGATTTTGTTTTTGATTTCGTCCAGGTTGATAAAATACGGCAATATACGGTCGAGCGTGAGGCCCAGAATGAGAAGCAGGCCGACAAGCGTCACCAATGTGGCCGTGGCCCAGCGATAAACTCTCTGCCTCTTCACTTAGGACAACCCGTTTCCACGTTTTACAATACCTAATCATACCCCATTCACCTGCGCCTGCCTATTGAAAATGCGCAAAACAAACCCATTTATGCCATCTATGGTTCAGCCGAAGGAAATCCCGGCATGGGCCCGATCCGCAGCCTCCGCTTGGGAAAGCAACTGTTGGATAATCTCGGCCGCGGGTAAAACCTGGTGAATGGCGGAAACACTGGTGCCCGCATACAGGGCGAGCCCTTCCAAATCGCCGGACATGCCCCGTAACGGTGGCACATCCGCATAGCGATATATGGGGGATGCATCGGGAAACGCGGCAATGGCTTCCCCCTCGCCTGGACGTTGGTTATCGGGCTTACCGGTGGATTCCCAGGCTTGATAGGTACTATTCTTGATGGTTCGGTGGGGCGCATTGGGCCAACCGATATTGTAGAGCGTATTAAGTACGGTATCCTCGGCGTTGGCCGCCAAAATGGCCTGCTTATGCACATCGTGCGCCAGGGACTCCTCACTGGCGACAAAACGGGTGCCCAACCAGACCCCGGCCGCCCCTTTGCCAAAGGCTTGCACCATATCCGCCCCGGTGGCGATGCCACCTGCCGCCACAACGGGAATCGCAGGAAACGCCTGGACTATCATCGATACCAGCATCATCGTCATCATCCGGCTATTCAGGTGTCCGCCGGCTTCCACACCTTGGGCCACCAGGAAGTCCACGCCGCAATGGACGGCATGTAGGGCTTGCTCCACGTCCCACACAGTATAACCCACGAGGGAACCCGCTTGATGGATCTGCCCCACCAGATCCGGCGTCAATTGCCCCCAGGAGAGTGTCATCACCGGTACCTGCGCATCCAGGCACAATGCCAGGCGCGGCTCAAAGGGTCGCTCCGTAATGACAGGCGCATCCAGCACAAAATTAACGCCGAACGGCTTACCGGTCAGATGTCGCGTACGTTCTAAAACTGTCTTGATCTCGTCCGGCTCGCGCCAGCTCATGGAGAGCAAGCCGAGCCCGCCCGCATTGCTTACGGCTGCAACCAGTTCCGGGCAACTGGCACTGCCAATCGGCGCCTGGATGATGGGATGCTCAACCTTCAACAGGTCGCATAGCGGCGTGTGGAAGCTCACGAGCGTTCCTCGCGCAATAACGCAGCCATACCAAAAAGCTTAAGCAGGAGGGTTCTCTTTCGGCAAGGCGGTCGGCGTTGCCGTATCGCCCGTCACGGAGCGGCTCGCGTCCTTGAACTGGCGAACCCCGTCGCCCAAGGCGCGAAAAACCTCAGGGAGCTTGCCCGGCCCGAAGAGGATTAAGATGACCGTGACAATAATGGCCAGTTCCATCGGCCCCACCGAAGGGAAAAACAGGGGGTAAATCACCGGGGTGTTTAACATGGAAATATCCTCTTCATATTATGCTGGTAAGCATCTGCGGATATGATATAGTGATGCTATGCAAAAAACAAGTAGCCCATCTCTTCTTATGGAATCTCGTGAAGAACTGACGTCAGTCTTGCGTAACAAGGGGTTTCGTCTGACCCCGCAGCGTGAAAAAATACTGGACATCTTTTACACCCTTCCGGAAGGTGAGCATCTTAGCGCGGAAGACCTTCAGAACATCCTGCGCCGGGAAAACTCCGATATCAGCCTGGCAACGTCGTACCGCACATTAAAGCTCCTGGCCTCGCTCGGCGTGCTTCGGGAACTGGCGTTTGCAGAGGATCACAAGCATTACGAACTGGTACGGTTCGAGTCCGGCGTGCAACACCAGCATATCATCTGCGTGGAGTGCGGCAGCACCGAGGAGTTTACCTGCGTGGAGGTCTTTCAGACCGCTGTTGAGATTGCCCAAAGCCATGAGTTCGAGCTGATTGACGCCCAACTCAAGCTCTTTGGCCGTTGCAAGCGCTGCCAGGACAAAACCTCCAATCTGCCTGTATAAGCTTGCACTATTTCATTTGCAACTTACTTGTAAAATTTAAGAAACAAACACTCTGCTTTTGATTGACCTTGTTAGATAATACCGTTTGCCTGAAAAGACAAATTTAAATTTCAAACCGGGTTATTAAAACGGGAGTGAGCAATGAAAATATGGAATCAGCCGCGATTTGGCGCGGTTCATCTCAGAAGCCTTGAGGTGAAGGATGCCACCCATACACGGGTGGGCGTATGGATTGACAACAGTGACAAAGGCGTCAATCGGGCAGGCGATGCGGATGTATACGGCAAGTTGCCCGGATTTCATCCGTTTATCTACAATGTTGACCAGGGCGATTATGTCCCGGCTTCGGCAAATTATAAGGGGGATATTCAGCAGGGGGTGCTGACATTCGATGCGTTCCACTTTAATAATCCTGTAATGGCGGCGCGTGGGATGAAGACTTATGGTAAAATCAGCCCGCTCAAGCCGGATAACACGTCTATCCATGGGGCGCTGGAACTCGCCGGTAAAACGCCCCAGGAAAAGAAAGCCTCGGCACGAAGCGTTCGCCGCATGTTAAACCAGTTTAACGAGCTGGTGTTACGGCTTTCCCAAAGCGGCTGCCTGCGTCCGCAGCAGATTGACAACCTGAAGTACGCCATCCGAAACCACTTACGCTACGTATGGGATAAGGACGCAGCGAAGCCACACTCATCTTGAGAAAATTAAAAGACCCTTTTGGGAAAACTTTTTAAGTTGAGCAACTTGGGCGGCTAGCTTTTTGCAGGAAATCCACCAAAGAGTTAATCTGATATTGGATAAATCCAAATGCGATGGGTAACTTGAAAGGGTGTTCGGACTTGAAGCAGGTATTACACCTGTAAAGGTGCCGATGCCGATGATTAACGGCGCAATTCAATTACCTGATTGCTGCCTTGAAAGCGTATTTGTCCTAGAAGCGAGCCTTTCAAGGGAAAAAGCGTGGAAGCCGCACAGCAAGAGTTCTTGACTCAGTTCAAAGCCGGACTCCTTAAACCACAAGACTTTTTAGCGATGACTGCGTAACTCCTGTATAATAAAAAAGATGACGGCATGTTGTTTGGCATAGTTGTGTAAGGATCTCGGATTCGTGGGGCATCGCACTTTACAGATTGGAAACTGTCTTATCGGCTCAAGTCACAAGCCGTTTATTATTGCGGAAATGTCAGGCAACCACAACCAATCCCTTCAACGGGCGCTCGCCATCGTGGAAGCGGCGGCGAAGGCAGGCGTCAATGCGCTTAAAATCCAAACATATACCGCAGATACTATGACGCTGGATATTTCGGAAGGGACATTCTATATTGATGACCCGCAAAGCCTCTGGCAGGGCAATTCACTGTACAAGCTTTACCAGCATGCTTATACGCCTTGGGAGTGGCATGAGCCGATTTTTAAACGCTGTGCCGAGTTGGGGCTGGTTGCGTTTAGCTCCCCGTTTGATGCGACTGCCGTAGACTTCCTGGAATCTCTGAATGTACCGGCGTATAAGATAGCCTCGTTCGAGAATACGGATTTGCCGCTCATCCGAAAGGTGGCCTCTACCGGTAAACCGGTCATCATTTCAACCGGAATGGCTTCGCTCGGAGAAATTGACGAGGCGGTTCAAACGGCCCGAGAAGCAGGGTGCAAAGACCTGATTTTATTGAAATGCACCAGCACCTATCCCGCGTCGCCGGATAGCATCCACCTTCGGACGATTCCCCACCTGCGCACGCTGTTTGATGTGGAAATGGGTTTGTCCGATCACACCATGGGCATTGGTGTTGCGGTTGCCAGCATTGCATTGGGCGCAACCGTCATCGAAAAGCATTTTACCTTGTCACGCGCTGAAGGGGGTGTGGATTCCGCTTTTTCCATGGAGCCGCATGAAATGGCGACCCTGGTGACGGAAACAAACGCGGCCTGGCTGGCATTAGGCAATGACACCTATACCTTAACTGAGAAAGAGTTAAAAAGCCGGGCCCATCGGCGATCGTTATACATTACCAAGCCGCTGCCAAAAGGAGCAACCCTTACGACTGACAATGTCCGCGCCATTCGTCCCGGGGATGGTTTACCCCCCAAGTACCTTGAAATCCTCCTGGGAAAGAAGCTGAACCGCGATGTTACTCCCGGCACACCGCTTTCCTGGGACTTGATTGAGTAATTCCGGATTTATCCCATACAACCGGAAACGCCACTTTCCTTTTAGACAAAGAAAAAGGATTTCCAGTTCAGCTCAAAAAGGGGAGTTATTATCATCCTACAGCGGAGGGCTCCAGCTCGACCTTCATCCATCCGGATTCGCGCCGATCGAAGGCCTTGTAAGCTTCGATTGCGTCGGTAAGCGGTTTAACCTCCGTTAAAACCGTGAGCGGATCAAACGCGCCGCTTTGGACCAGATCGATGAGCATTGGGATATACTTGCGATGATGGCAATTTCCCATGCGAATGGTCAGGTTTTTATTCATCGCCTTGCCTATCGGGAACACGTTATCGGTGGGAGGATAAACACCAATAATGGAAAGAGTGCCCGCTTTAGCCAGGGCCTCCACTGCCCAGCGCAGCACCTGCGAGGGCGCATCTCCGGCTTCCCAGTTGCCATTCTGCGGGTTTTGCTCCGGGGCCACATACTTTTGCTCACGTTGAAACTCCGCCTTCAGCTGCCGCGCGTCTTTGGCAGCCGGGCCGGAGTGCGGGCAGTTCGCATCCACACCCACGGCATCAATTGCCCTATCCACCCCAATGCCGCCCGTAAGCCGCTTGATGGTTTCCACCGGATCCTCTTCGTCGAAATTAATAATCTCTGCGCCTTGTTGCTTTGCCATTTCCAAGCGGGAAGGGATATTGTCTACGGCTAAAACCCGGCCCGCTCCCATCAGCTTGGCGCTGGCGATGGCAAACTGGCCAACCGGCCCGCATCCGAATATGGCCACGGTATGCCCCGGCTCGATATCCGCAATGTCCGCCCCGAAATAGCCGGTAGGGAAAATATCCGATAATAAAATGGCCTGCTCATCAATCACTTCACCCGGCAGTTTAATCAGGTTGACGTTGGCAAACGGAATGCGCGCTTTTTCTGCCTGAAGCCCATTAAAGCCGCCAAATGCCTCCGGACCGCCGAAAAACGCCGTACTTTCCGATTGGGGGTTCGCATGATCGCACTGGGAATAATAACCGTCCCGGCAATAAGCGCAATACCCACAGGCAATAGTACTGGGAATAACCACCCTGTCGCCCACATTCAAGTTCCTCACGTCCGGGCCTAACGCTTCGATAATGCCGACGCCCTCATGCCCCAGGATTCTGCCCGGCTTCATCCCGGAAACGGTGCCCCGAATCATATGCAGATCCGTCCCGCATATGGCGCTGGCTGTTAATCGCACAATGGCGTCGGTGGGTTGCTCAATCCGGGGTTCCGGCACCTCGTCCAACCGAATATCACCCACGCCATACCAAACCACTGCTTTCATCGTTACTAAGTACCTCTCTCTATCTCGTTCGGATAAAAAGTAAAGCATAAGAATGGAATCGCCGTATTGGCAGCTTGGGTTACTTTTTCCTGCTCAGCTTGATAACAATGGCGGTTGAGGGCTTCCAAAAAAGTGGAGGGTTTCCAGGCTCAGTATGGATACCTCCTTCTGAGATTTTGGATTCCCTCCATGGTTACCATGCAGGATTTTTAAAGGGACATCCATTGCCCAACCCTCCAACATCCACACCAATTTACTACTTGTGTAATTAATTATTATTTGTTAAATGCACTGCCGTATTTGGGAACATTTTGAGAGCAATGACATCCATTAAGTTCAACTTTTTTGCTGTTGATATGAGCCTATCTTGATAGAAAGGAAATTTGAGATGTTGTTGAGGTTAAAAACAAGTGCCATTGCCCTGGCATTGCTTACAGGCGTTACGGTTCTTCCTGCCGAGGCCGGCAACCGCTATTACGGCTATGATTCCTATAGGCATGGTTCCTATATGGATCGGCATCCTTATGTGAAAAAAGCTGCAATTGGCGGTGGAATTGGTGCTGCAGCCGGAGCCTTACTTGCCAGGGAAGGCATGAGAACCAGAGGGGCCGTCAAAGGCGCTATCATCGGTGGAGCTGCCGGTGCGGGTTACGAATACCTGAGAAGGCAAGGTACCTTTTCCCGGAACAGATGGGGTTGGTAACGTCCACTTGAGCATTATTATTTAATTCATTTGAAAAAGTCCTCCCTTCAAAACGGGAGGACTTTTTTATATTCCACAACTGAAGTGTTTGCTAAACCAAACCCGTTTGTAACGCCTTCACGGCAGCTTGGGTTCTGTCATCGACTGCCAGCTTTTGGATAATGTTGCAGACATGAGACTTGACGGTGTGTAGGGAAATTTCCAAGGATTGGGCTATCTCCTTGTTGCTTTTGCCTGCCACAATCTCCTTCAGCACATCCAGTTCCCGGTCGGTGAGTTCCGTATTAAACCGCTGGCGCTTGGCAGGGCTGGACTCGACAGTCTGATCGGAAGTGGAATGTGGAAGGTTATGCATGAGCGTTTCCGCAATCGCCGGATCCAACCATATTCCGCCATCAGCCACCATTTGAAGAACCTGAAGGAGACGTTCCATCTTGATATCCTTCATGCAATAGCCGTCGGCCCCAGCGGAGATGGCTGCAATGACATGATTTTCCTCCTGATGGGAGGTCAAGACAACCACCTTGATATGGGGATGGCTTTTCTTGATGTGCTGGGTCGCGGTGATACCATCCATTACGGGCAGGCCAATATCCATTAAAACCAGGTTCGGCTGGGTTTCTTCAGCCAGGCTGATTGCTTTGAGGCCATTATCCACCTCACCGGCAATCTCAATATCCGATTGTTGTCCGAGGGTGTACCTCAAACCCTGCCGGGTTAATTCATGGTCTTCCACAATCAGGATTTTAATGGTCATCAGTCCATCTCGGCTGCCGGATACTAACGGCAGTATACCTTTTCATTATAGGCTAAAAACCCATCCTTGGGCCTAGCTCCAAAGAATGAAGCCGGGATGGATTCAGTTACCGCAACCTGGGGTTATTTTTGAACATGTATCGCTTATGGCAGGAGTTAGATGATATGGCAACCCAAGTTCCCGTGAAAACAAAGACCGCAATTACCGTTGCCCGTGGAGACGGTATCGGGCCGGAAATTATGGATGCGGTCCTGGCGATTTTAAAGGCGGCAGGGGCCCGAATCGAAATCGAGGAAATCGAAATCGGTGAGAAGGTGTACGAAAAAGGGCATAGCGCCGGTATTGAACCGGAGGCATGGGAATCCCTCCGACGAACCAAGGTTTTTCTGAAAGCGCCGATTACCACACCGCAAGGCGGCGGCTTTAAGAGCCTGAATGTCACTACCCGAAAGACCCTGGGACTGTACGCAAATGTGCGTCCATGTGTTGCCTATTCCCCGTTTGTGGATACCAAGCACCCCAAGATGGATGTTGTGATCGTCCGCGAGAATGAAGAAGATTTATATGCCGGGATTGAACACCAGCAAACGGATGAAGTCGTGCAATGCCTTAAGTTGATTACCCGGCCGGGTTGCGAACGGATTATCCGTTATGCTTTTGACTATGCGAAGCAGAATAACCGGAAGAAAATAACCTGCTTCACCAAAGACAACATTATGAAGCTGACGGATGGGTTGTTCCATAAGGTGTTTGACGAGATTGGGGCGGAATACCCCGAAATCGAAAAAGAGCATTGGATTGTGGATATCGGCGCCGCCAAGTTGGCTGATACCCCGGAAGCCTTCGATGTGATTGTAATGCCAAACCTTTACGGCGATATCCTTTCGGATGTTGCAGCCCAGATTGCGGGCTCCGTAGGGCTGGCCGGCTCTGCGAATATTGGCGAGCATTGCGCCATGTTCGAAGCCATCCATGGGTCTGCGCCCCGGCGTGCCGGGCAAAACCTGGCAAATCCTTCCGGGTTGCTTTTAGGCGCGGTTATGATGTTAAACCACATCAACCAGCCGGATATCGCTGAAAAAGTCCACAATGCGTGGCTTAAAACTATTGAAGAAGGTATACACACCTACGATATTTACAAAGACGGCGTAAGCAAAGCCAAGGTAGGCACTCGCGAGTTTGCAGAAGCGGTCATCGCCAATTTAGGCGAGAAGCCGACCCGACTCAACCCGGTCCAGTACAACGAAGCTGCACCCCAGTCGTCATTGCACGCTACGCAGCGCAAGCGCAAGCCTGGGCAAAAAACGATTGTCGGTGTGGATGTCTTCCTGCATTGGGCCGGCGGGTCGCCTGAGGAACTGGCTGAAAAGCTGAACCCTCTACAGGCGGACGGGCTGACTCTTAAAATGATAACCAACCGTGGCGTAAAGGTCTGGCCCCAGGGCTTCCCTGAAACATTCTGTACCGATCACTGGCGTTGTCGCTTTGTCGCCACGTCCCAAACCGTAACCCACACCCAGATTATTGATTTATTAAAACACGTTGCCCTGGCCGGGTTGGACTTTATCAAAATCGAAAACCTGTGTGCCTTTGATGGCGAGCGCAGCTACTCCCTCGGACAAGGTGAATAGATAGAGAGTTTCTATTCCGCTACTAATATCACCTTTCGGTCACGTGCCACTCCCTATGCATAGGGTGTGGCTTTTTCTTTGTGCGGATACAGGCATTTATCAAACCAGGCAGGGTCGTTTTGCCACCATAAAAAAAGCCCACCAGATTGAACTGATGGGCACAATTATTGCTACAGGTTTTAGTAGAGCACGTAACAAGTAGTGGTCTGGAGAGTCAGAAAAACCTAATATTCGTCCTTGGCCAGTTCCATTTGCAAGTCCAGTTCCAGCGCCTCGTAATCCAGGAAGCGGATGCCATTGGAAAGCTG
>CALAJO010000075.1 GCA_937922745.1 uncultured cyanobacterium | reverse complement strand
GTCGAACGGACGTTTGCCTGGATGGGAAAATTTAGAAAATTGGAAATCCGCTATGAACGATATGCCAAGTTCTATGAAGCCTTTTGGCAACTCGCTTCTGCCGTTCTGATTCTGAAGAGAATTACCGGATGAGTTCTAATTTCAATTCCCCTGTATGATGCAACCTCCGGGAACGGCTCCAACGAAGTGTTCCACGTCGCCCAGATTGCCTCTTTCGTCATCACGGATTTCCGGACCACCGGATCTCAAAGCCAGCGCTATATCAGAGGCTACTTTAAGAAGTCCATTTGCCACTCCAACTGTAGCCTGGGCTCTGGTGTCCAGGGTGGGTACACCACCAAACTAAGGCTTGTTCGCTAATTTAACCTTAATTTCAGTGAAAGCCCGGCTGTCACAGGCCTGGCTTTTTAGCTTAGTCAGCATTCTCAATGGCATAGCCATATTGGGCCAGCTTTTGCTTGCAGGCTTCCACCCAGTCCGTATAGCCACAGCCCTTCACCAGGATGGCCATTGGGGAATTCGGATAGTCCCGGCAGAAGGTGGGCCGATCTTCGTATACCTGGCAACGGCGATCCTCACCTAGATATCGGCAGTGATAGAACGTGACATCCTGTGCCTCCAACTTCACCCGCGTCCGCTGGTTGTTGACGATGGACAGCACCCGGTCGATATGACTCGGATCCTCTGGGTAGAAGGCTCGTGCATCCTCGTGTGAGCGGTGCGGGATAAACACGGACAGGAAATCCCGGCAGGTTTCGTCTCCTTGTGCAGCCAGCTTCAGCATCTCATCCACCGGCACGCTGGGCGTGGACACCGAGCAGCAGGCCGCCCGCAGATTGCAGCAGGCCGGCTTTTTAACGCCCAAAATGGATTCCCAGCTATCCGGTTTGGCCATGGACATATCCTAACAGTTACCCTCCCACTATGACGGGTTTGCTTCTAAAGCGCATCGGTTTGATAACGGAACGAACGAAGCCAATTTGTCGGAATGATAAATATAATGCCGGAATTGAGGAAAATTCCGGCATTACTCTGGAGATGGAGATGTCGTTAAGCCTGGTCTGCGTTGAGCTTGCTATGGCGCGCCCCGTAAATAATATAGATTACGAGGCCGAGAAGAAGCCATCCCAACAGGCGCGCCCAGGTTTGGGGCTGAAGGCCGGCCATCATGGTGAGGTTGCACACAATGCCCAGGATGGGAAGGAGCGGCACCCACGGCACACGGAAGGAACGTTTGAGTTCCGGCGCGCGCCGCCGAAGAATAATGACGGCCAGGCATACCAGCGAAAAAGCAAACAGCGTGCCAATATTCGCCATTTCCGCCAGGACTTCGATGGGCGTCAAGCCGGCCATCAGCATGACGGTTAGCCCGGTTAACACCGTAGCGTTGGACGGCGTGCCGAACTTTGGATGGATATTGGAAAACCAGGCCGGGAGCAACCGGTCTCGGGACATGGCAAAGAAAATACGGGGCTGGGAGAGGAGCAAAACCAGTAAGACGCTGGTTAAGCCTGCAATGGCGCCGATTGAAATAATCATTGCCGCCCAGGTAATCCCCACATCGCCAAAGGCGGCGGAGATAGGCGCGTGGTGATTGATCTGATCATAGGGAACCAGGCCGGTAATAACCATACAGACCAATATATAAAGGACGGTGCAAATGGCCAGCGAGGCGATAATGCCAATCGGCAGGTCGCGCTGTGGGTTTTTAGCTTCTTCCGCCGTGGTGGAAACCGCATCGAACCCGATGTAGGCGAAGAAGATATAGGCCGCGCCAACAAACACCCCTTTAACACCATAAGGAAAATACGGTGTCCAGTTTTCCGGTTTTACCCAAAACAGCCCGGCAATGATAACAAATAGTACAACGGCCAGTTTAATCACAACCACATTGGCGTTAAACCGGGCGCTCTCTCGAATGCCGATATAGAGAATGGCCGACAAGGCCAGGACGACCAGCATGGCCGGCAGGTTAAAGATAATGGGAATGCCCATGATTTCGGGCGGAATAACTTGCTGCCCCCCCAGGTTTGTTTGCAGAAAATGCGAGTAAGACCAGGCATCCGTTGCCAACCACGGTGGGATGTGGATGTTAAACCCCTGGAGAAACTTGAACAGGTAACCGCTCCACCCCACCGCAACGGCGCTGGATCCGATGATGTATTCCAGGATTAAATCCCATCCGATAATCCAGGCTATCAACTCGCCCACTGTTGCATAGGCATAGGTATAAGCGGATCCCGCAATGGGGAGCATCGAGGCAAACTCGGCATAGCACAAGGCGGAGAAAACGCATGCCAGCCCCGCGAATACAAATGACAGTGTGATGGCCGGGCCTGCTTTGAGTGAGGCGCCAACGCCCACAAGGACAAATATCCCCGTGCCGATAATGGCGCCAACGCCCAGCGCCGTAAGGTCAACGGCGGATAAGGACTTCTTCAGGCTGCCGGAAGCTTCCGACTCGGCAAGGATACGCTCGACCGGCTTGGTGCGGAAAAGCCCTTTAAGCATCTTTCAACCCTCTCAACTATCCTACGAATACGCTTTATCCATTATACCGAACGTTTGCTTTCACGGGCGAATCCGAACGCAAGTTTTATCGGAATTTCCGGAACATCAAGGCTCACTTCTTTTGCGGGCAATCAATTCCAGCAGCGTGCCGCCAATTTCCTCCTGTGGGTTGGATATGCCGCCAGGAATCGGTGCCGGAGGCTGAAGGACATTGCGGATAAACATATCCAGCATCGGCCCGAAGGATTCCGGGACATTCAGCTTCCGGTAAAACCCGGCCAGGTAGATTTGCACCAACGGGTTTCTTGTCTGGTTAAACCGGGCTGCTGCGGCATATAATGCGCTCACACCGGGCACATGCTGTTCGGCCAGCCGTTGCGCCAGATACAAGGCTTCCACAACCTGCGGGGTTTCCATGCTCACTTGCAGAAGCTGGTAAAGCGGCTGCACGACCCTTGGCCCGGATTGAGCCAAACGCTCGATCAACGGCATATTCATCCACAGGTTGCCTGTTGCCGGATCCATCCGGGTGCTACGGCCAAGTTGCAAAACCTCTTGCCGGATGGGATCCGCCATAAATCCTGTGGAAGGCTGCGCAGAACCCTGCCCCCAGCGTTGGAAAGAAACGCTGGGTTGTTGATGATTCGATGCATTGACCGGTGAGATTGCCATACCCCATGAGTAGCGCAAACAAACCGGAAAGTGGCAGGAGTGTTACAAATATGACGAAAAGATTGACGTGGGGGATAAAGAGTTAATATGCTACCATAGGTTAAGTCGAGTGCAGCGTAACTGTTCAAGGTATGGTATGGATGCAATCATTGAACGTCTGAAGCAAATCGGGCTCAACACCTACGAGGCCAAAGTCTATTTGGCATTGCTTCAAACCCATCCCGCCACCGGCTACGAGATTAGCAAAAACTCCAATGTGCCCCAGGCCAGGGCTTATGACACCTTAAAAGCCCTGGAATCGCAGAAAATTGTGGTGACAACCGGCGGCAAGCCGGTGACATATATGCCTGTGCCGCCGGAAGAACTGCTCTCTCGTTTTGAAAAGCAGTACCAGGGCTCTATCGATTACCTGCGCAAGTCGCTGCCCAATTACGCGGTGGAAAGCATCGAGCCGGTGCATAACCTGCGCGGCGAGCAGGCCATTTACCAGCATGCCTGCCAGATGATTGAGAGCGCCAAGGAGACCATTTTTATGGAGCTTTGGCAGGAAGATCAGCACCTGCTGGAAAAGCCCCTGCGAGAGGCGGCCAAACGTGGCGTTTCCATCCATATTGTGGGTTACAACGGGGTGAACTATGATTTTGGCCGCATTTACCCCCATGGCCAGGCAGACTCGATCGAAACCAGTACGGGCGGTCGCTGGCTTATCCTGGCCGTGGATGCCGAAGAAAGCATGGTCGGTAGCACACCGTTGGGCTCAACGGAACTGCATGCCCTGTGGACGCGAAATCCCGTTTTGGTGCTGGTTATCAAGGAACTGGTGGTTCACGACATCTTTTTGCTGGACGTGGAGCAAACCCTGCGCGAGCCGATGGAGAAGGCTTACGGCCCGCACCTGTTGAAGCTTCGCAATAAAATCCTTGGCAACGAGATATTGATTGGGGCACACTAAGACCAAGGACAGGAACGGTTTTTGCAATTGCAAAGGAGACGGTTCCCATCCTTGCAAACCCTCCCTCAAATTTTGATATGAAGGACACGCGTGATGAGTGAAAAACAGATGAGTCAGAATACGGCGCCCTCTTCCAAGGAAGGATCCGGGCGGTTTGTGCAGGAAAAAATTATGCTGGCCTTGAGCCTGATCTTCTTTCTGGGTTGGGCAGCGCTCACGTTTGTCCCCTCGCCGTTTAATGGCCCGGCCATGGGGCTCATTGTGTTCCTGACGGTTTTTGCAATGTACCGGTTTAATTAATCGTCTGCCTCAGCCTGCATAAACCCTTCTATGACTTCTTCATAAAAAGGGGCCATTATCTCGGCAAACTTTAGCTTTGATGGGGTTAAAGCCAAATAATCCTTTTCCGCCTCGGTAAGATCATTGAAAAACGACAGCATCTCCTGTTCTCGCCGAAGGGTTTGGATAACGTGATGAATCTGTTGCGGTTGTTCTGCCTTCAACTTTGCAATTTCTTGAGGCAAAACTTGCCTGAACTGGTGAAGATAAAGTTCATACTCATGCTCTGAAATCGATTGGCGTTCGGCCAATGCTTTTTTTAAAGCCTGACGCCGTAAAAGAATTGTCTCGAACAATTGATTCGCCGCTTCTACAGCTTCAATCGGGCTCTCCAGGGAAAGCCCATGTAATGCCTGAAATAAATGGACGGTCTCGTGCTGGAGAGAATGCAAGTCTGTTGTCGCCGAAAGAAAAATGGCAAATTGCCCCTTATTTTCCAGTTCTTCCCGTACCGACATAAACGCTTCAGGTAGTGTTGCCTCCAACTCATCTGATCCGGTATACGGTTCATCTGGGGATAGAGGTTTGGTGGGAGTATAAAGAAAAGCACCACAGGAAAAGGCTTCACATAATTGCTGAACCCAAGGCTGTTCAATCGCGTCAAATACTTTCACCCCCTTCTTTTTCAACGCAGTGAGCAATGCTTCCCTGGTTGGGTGGCTGATTAGAAATGCCTTGATTTCCTGTTTTGCACGCCGCCATTTCTCTTCATCGCTGAGGCCGTTATTTATATTCGTTATATATTGACGACAGAGCGTGCTAATTTGCGGGCCTCTCGCCGCAAACCGATCAGAAGGGTCTGAAAATGGCGGCTTGAGGGTTGGCATATTACTACTTACCGATATGCGGGAGTTTTCTGCAATCGGCCGGGTAACAGTGAGTAAAAAGAGAGGTTGCATAGAGAGGTGTTCGTTAAAATAAGCTGACTTGCATTAATAAAACACAGGCATTCAACAAAAATGCCTTCTTTTCAGAAAATTGCGGATGACAAGGCCGTTGTATGCCTTTAGCAAGGAATATGGATGATCCCAATCGGAAAACAGTTATTCCGAAGGGCGGAAGACGTTGAAGCGTTGCGGGTTAAACATCAGCGCCCAGTTGTTATACGTATTGGCAAACGTGTTAAACGGAGACAGGACGCGCACCATATAGTCAAACGCCTTGCCAAGCATCGGGCGTTTCTTCTCCGGCACATACACCACTTCGTTGGGCATCAGCGTCACATCGGTTTCCATCGGATCCACCTCGCGCGTAACGATATTGCCGTTTTGATCCAGGCGTCCGATCAACACTTTTTCTGGTGGATACGGCGCGGAATCCTGGTTGAGGTAGCCGCCGGCCGCGCTTATCGCCGCATTCAGCGTGAGCGATTTCGAGGGCTCCAGCAGCACCAGGCCGGGCCGATTGACATAGCCAATGACCTTGACCGGGACAAACTCCGGCGAGAAGGTGGCGTTGGCATATTGCTTGTATTTTTCCTCCGTCACCATTAACGGGTTTGCCAGGCGAGGCACAAAGATAGAGTCTGTCGCCGTAAGATAAACATCGTTGCAAGCCCCGTCTTTGCCCAGCAAATCCAGCAGGTTTACTTCGGTCACTGTGCCATCCGTGTTGTTTTGAATCTGAACATGTTCCAAATCGGCGTCGTAAGCAATGCCGCCCGCCGCCACCAGCAAATTGGACAACAAGGGTGAGCGACGCTCCAGTTGCAGGTCCCGCCGAAGATTGTTGGTAAACTGAGCGCGCGTGTAATCGGTATTAATCTCGTAACTGCCGGGATTCAGCACCGCTCCGGAAATATAAACGATGAAGGGCCGGGTATTCACCAGGTTAAGGGACACCTTGGGGGACTTAAGATAGAAACTTCCGCGCTCCCGGATGATCGCATCCAGCTCATCCAGGGTCAGTCCGGCCGCTTTGATGGTGCCGATGGGGGCAATCGTCAAGTTCCCGTCCGGTAAAATGCGCAGGTTCGGCTGATCCAGCTCCGGCACCCCCAGGAACGACACGCTGAGAATATCATTGGGGCCCAGGTAATATTGGCGGGCACGTTTGCTTTGCTCGCACATCGGGACGGGTTCACTGTCCTCGATGGCGGGGGAAATGGAAAAGCCCTGGCTCCAGGCCGGGCTACCATAGTTGAGCGCCATTACCGCTAATAAAAGGGCAGATAAAGCTTTACGCCACATCAGCAAGCTCCGTATCCGGTAAACATCAGGCCAACCGTTCTCAGGATCAGTTGCGCATCCAGTTTTAAATTATGGTGACGCGCATAATAAACATCCATCGTCAGCTTTTTCTGCTTGCTCACCCGGCTGCGCCCGGAGACCTGCCAGATACCGGTAATCCCCGGCTTAACCGATAAAACTTCTGCCATGGTGTCGCCGTATTTTTGCGATTCCTGCGGCTCCATCGGGCGCGGGCCAACGACAGACATATCGCCCTTTAGCACGTTGAAAAACTGGGGCAGTTCATCCAGGCTGGTTTTGCGCAGTAAGTGGCCAATGCCGGGTAAAATCCGCGGATCGTTGCGGAGTTTAAAGTCGCGCTCATACTCTTCCCGCAAGGCCGGGTTCTTCTCCAGCAGCTGGGCGAGCAGTTTATCCGCATTCGGGATCATGGTGCGAAACTTGAGCATGTGGAATACCGTTCCGTTTTGTCCGACCCGCGCCTGGGTGTAAATTACCGGCGCTTCGGGCGATAAAAGTTTAATAATGACGTATATCATAGCATAGAGCGGCAGAATCCCCATGATGACGATGATGGAAAAAATAATATCGAAGACTCGTTTAAATTGCGGATTTTGTTGCAGGTTGGGGCTAAAAGTTGTTTGGGGCAAGACGTGCTTGATGGAGGGGTTGGTTAAAACCGCCATTGCAAATGTTTCTCCCTGCTGCCGATTACACACTCAGGTCGTCAGGAACCAACGCCCTTCCAAGGAAGAAGGAACGATGGAAACGATTCAAATAAAAATCATTCAATCAGACGATAACAATACATTAGCAGAGTAAAAGCGAAAGACACATTTTCGTTAAAGATTAATTTATAATCTGAGGGGATATTTACTCTAACACTTTAAAATACTAACTCAAGTTAGTAATATGAGCAATTTTTATGACAAACTTTTAAGGACTTTTTATTTATTACAATAATAATTAATTGAGGGATGCCCACAGCATTATCTTAAGAGGGGCTGGCTGGAAGGTTGAAGGAGTTGGCGAACCCGCAATCGCAAATGATGGCGCACGCTCCAAAGGGTTTGGGTAACCGGGTATGGAATGAAGGAGCGGATGTAATGGTGAAGACATTGCCGCAGCCATAGCCCAAAAGGCAGGTTGGGATCGTGAAGCGCGGCGACGATAATTTTCCTCACCAGGGCAGGCTGGCGGTTTTGCGCCTGGACGGAGGCTTTGAAACGATACCGGTGGGAAGACACATGCGGGCGGAGCCATTGATATTCGGTTGGAATTGGCAAGGTATCAAACACGTAGTTTACCAGTTCCGGTTCTTGCGCCAGTAACAGGGCCAAACGCTCTGGATCCTGGGTAATGCTTCCGGTATAGGTGCGATACCGGAAAATCAACTTGGGAATACAATGCACGCCCTCAAAATCATCCAGGAAGAGCCGGATAAAATACAGAAAGTCCCCCGAGGCGTGGAACTGTTCATCCATCAAGCCCACCCGCTTCAGCGTCGCGCTTCGCATCATCAGCGATTGCATCTGGTGTGCGGATTTCGCAAGGAGAATGGCGGGCCAGGTATGCTGGTTCGGTTCCAAAAGGACATATTCACCGGATTCGGCCTGGAAAACATACGGGTAAACCGGGGCAATGCGTTGGCCTTGCTCATTAATGCGGACATGTAACCCATAAGCCGCCGTTGCTTCCGGATGTTGATGGAGGTATTCCACCAGGTGGAAGAGTGCATCCGGTTCATATTCATCGTCCGCGTCCATAAAGGCGATAAGCTCTCCGGTTGCGGCTTTGAGGCCGGCATTTAATGCCTTGGAGTAACCGGCATGTTCGATATCCAGTAGCTTAATCCGGGAGTCTTTCACAAACCGGATAACACGCTGACGGGTCTGGTCGGTTGAGGCATCGTTGATGACCAGCAGTTCCCAGTGGGGGTAAGTTTGATTGGTTACGGATGTAATGGCCTGGCTGATGAAGCGCTCCGCATTGTAGGCGGGCATCACGATTGAAACCAGGGGAGAAGGGGCAGCGGTCATCGGGCAAGGATCCGTCTTGACGTTAATGTGCGCCATGCCTGCCGCAACTGGTTATCAAAGGACGTCGGCAGCATTGTGCGGAGAAGATAGGGAAAGCAGCTTTGCAACCACAGTGTACGCGGAATCATTGGATTTTTCAAAGCGGCCAGCACAACCCGGTAAACCATATCCAGCCGCCCGTGGCGCATCTGCGTCCAGGCCCAATAGCGGTATCGCGCCAGCGTTGCCTGTACTTTGTAGCGTTTGGCTTCGTTTGGCAAAGGCAAGGTTTCAAACACATACCGGATAAAGCCTGGCTCGGCGGCCAGAATGCGCTCCACTTGGGCATGGCTTTGGGTAATGCTGCCCGTGTTGATCCGATATTTGAAGATCAGCCGGGGGATGCAATGCACGCCCTCCAGGTTATCCATAAAGAGCTTGAGGAAATAGATAAAGTCCTCCGAAACCGGGAACAGCTCCACAAAAAAACCGACCCGCTCAAATGTTTCCCTGCGCATCATCAATGATTGCAACTGGTGGGCAACCCGCTTCTGGAAAATATTGTCCCACGTGTGTTGATATGACTCGTGGAAGCGGTACTGGCCGTCTTCTCCTTCAATAACTGCGGGGTCAATGGGGGTAATCGGCTCGCCTTGCTCATTTACACGCTGGTTCAAGCCATATACCGCGGTGCAATCCGCATGGGATTGCAAATGGTTGAGTAGTGTTTCCAATGCGTCGGGGTAATATTCGTCATCCGCGTCTAAAAAACCGATGAATGCCCCTTTTGAGGCGCGAAGCCCAATATTGTAGCCCTTGGAAGAGCAGCCCAGCCGATGCGGCGCTTTTTGATACCTAATTCGGCCATCACCGAGAAAAGAGCGAACAACCTCCGCCGTATTGTCCGTGGAGCAGTCATCGATGATGATCAGCTCCCAATCCGTGAAGGTTTGGCGCTGGACGGACTGGATGGCCTGTGCGATAAAGCGCCCAACGTTATGAGCCGGCATAATGACGGAAACCGTGGGATGATGAGGATAAAGTGTCATGACGCACCCCCTTGTATCGCGCGTTTGGCCTTGAACGACAATAAGGCCCGTCGTGCCTCAAATACGCCATCCCGGAAGCAACCGGGAAGCAAACTCAGCAAGTAAACGGGCAGGCATCGCAAAAGCCAGTCGAAGGAAGACACATCCGGGTACATGCGGGCTTGATGCAAGACATCACGGGCCAATTGTCGCTGCCTATATTTTAAAAGGCCAAAAGCCTCCTGCTGCAACCGGTTGCATAGCATTTTGGATTTGAGTTTGTGATACCGTTCCGGGATGCCTGCTTCGGAAAAAATCCAGTCAATCCCGTTGATATTACTCTTGACAGCCTGAAGATACCGGGTCGGGCTCCGGCTCAGGCTGTTGCGATAAATGCGGTACCGATAAATATAGGCCGGGATGCAGCCCATTCCTTCAAAGCCCAACAGGTAGAGGCGCAAATAGTAGAGAAAGTCGTCAAACGAGAGAATCTCCTCCTGGAAAAAGCCAACCCGCTCAAAAGCCGTGCGCCGCATCATCAGGTTCGGCATGTAAAACATCACGTGGCCGCTCAGGATGGATTCCCAATTCAATGGATACCCTGGGGGCAAGGCAAGCTGTCCATCAGGCAGCTCCACTAACTCCTGAGATTGCCTTATATCATGCCCATGCTCATCCATATTCTGCTTGAAACCGTAAACCGCGTGCCATTGCGGATGGCGATACAGAGCTTCCACCAGAGCCTGGAGCGCATCGGAATAATAGACATCGTCGGCGTCCATAAAAGTAATGAAATCGCCCCGGCAACGTTGCAAGCCACGGTTGCGGACGCCGGCCGGGCTCCCGATTTTTTCGCAGGGGATGACGTGAACCCGCGGATCAGTTTCGAACTGCCGGGCGACAGCCAGGGTGTCGTCCGTGGAGGCGTCATCCAGAACCAGCAGCTCCCAATTGGCATATGTCTGGTTGAGAACGGACGTGATGGTTTCCGCTAGGTAGGAGGCCGCATTATACGCCGGCATAATAATAGACACCATCGGTGGGGCGGCGTGGCTATTCATTGGCTGCCCCCACCTGCACCTTGACGCGAAGTTTGAAGAGGTTGTCCAGTTTTTCCCTGAATTGCTGCTTCTGTTTGTCGGACGCGTTTTGCATGACCCAGACGGCAAAACTTGCCGCAAAAGCCACTATTGATGCCAGAATGACACCCACTAGCGCATTGGGGACATAATGCAGTTGCGCTGAAAACAGGATCAACAAGGCCGCATTCAGCAGCAGAGCCGGCAAGGTTTTCAACATCACCGTCTGAAAATAGTGCGTCCGGTTTAGGTTGAGCGTTTTAATCGCCTTACGGATGAGAAAGCCATGAACCTGTACGGTTTGCGGGATAAGGGTGCCCAGCGCCACGCCCACAATGCCCAGCTTCGGCGCCATCCACAGGCTGAGGGCGAAATTGGCCACGGCCGCAACCAGGTTGACCATTGTATGGTAGCGGTACTTGTCTGTTGCAAACAAAACCTGGCTGGCCGGAATCATCAGGATGCCGTTCCAGACGATGGCCATATTGACCCAAAGCAAGTCCTGGATGCTCGCGGCGTCAATCTTTCCTGCGGAGAAGTAAGCGAACAGTTGCGGGCTGAACATCCAAAACGCCGTCAACATAGAGATCGTAAGAAACTGGAGAAAGGAACTAACGCGCAGGAACAGGCGTTGTAGCCGGTCTTCCTCCTTGCGGGCATAAAGTTGCATCATATACGGGTAAAAATTGTCCATAATTTTCCAGGCAATCTGGTTGCAGGGAGAGAGCAGCCGCAACACCAGCTCGTATGTCCCTACCAGGCTGACGCGCAGCATAGTGGCTATCACAGTGGCGTCAATCCGGGCGGAAAGCAGCGAACTGCTGTTGTTAATCATCCCAAAAAAGCTGTAATCCCCCAGGCGCCTAAGCATGCCTTGAGGCCAGGAAAAAGACAAGCCCAACGTGGCGCTATGGGCCTGCGAACTCTGGTGGAGCCACAAGATAAAGCGCAGCGTTCCCAGCACCAAGCGGGCAAGCAGTATCGCTCCGATTCCCACGCCTTGCGCCAGAAAGAAAACCGTTGCCGCACAAACACCCAGGTTAAACGCAATATCCCCGATATTGACCCAGTAGTTGCGATGATACAGGCGAAGAATGGCGCGGTGATATGCGCCGTAGAGCCCCAAGGCCCCTTCCACCAGGATAATGGCCAGTGCAAAGGTTGCCAGCGGCCTCACCGCTTCGGAGAGCTTGATAGCCGAAACAATCGCCGGGATGCAGAGCCAGCCCAGCAGCAATACTACAATGGAAAGGACGAGGAAGAAAGTGTTGCCAAAGCGCAACATCCGTTGGTAATCCTCATCCTGGGACTGGGCCTGGTAATCGACCAAAATCCGTATAATTCCCCCGGAAACGAAGTCCAGCAACTGAATGATGTCCACAACCCCCACAACCAGCAGGTAAAGCCCAAAAACTTCGCTGGCCAGGTGGCCCACAAGCAACGGCAGCGTGGCAAGCGTCACAATAATCCGGACCACGGTAGAGGTGATTCCGGTTAAAACGCCTGAAGCCAGTTGTTTCCCTATTTGCATAGACCTCGTGTCGCTTGATTCAAATTCGCCTTATTTATTAAATCAGGAAAAACGGATGTGTGTTTAAAAACCAAACCGTTGGTTCGATTGCGTGGCCGGGTAGGCCGGTAAAAGACCTATTAGATTGTCTATTTCTGCTTAAAGCATTATAAATATAAACTGAATATGTTACACAATTTTTAAATTCAATGATACGATTCACTCAATGTCAAATCTGATGACAAATTACAACACGAATCTATTGGGAGTGTAGCAAATGAGGGATCCATAAAGCAACGATTATCGCAGACTATTTGGATTATTTTAATCTTTATACAAAAGGGCTTTTTAACGGGAAGTGGAATCCAGCAAGTTTAATTACTAGGCCAAGCCTACCGTTGGGAAGGCATGATCATGCGCCAAACAGGCAAACACCGTGCGTAGATTGTTCCATAGTTCCACTTTTTAATTAGAGCCCAACTAGATTATTTTTAGGTTAATGGCATTGAATTATTAATTTCTTTTCCCTGGAATAACGTTTCCAAGGGAGAGCCTGCACTGCAAGTTTTTAGCGCTTACCGGACGTTTCCAGGCTTTCGGGAGCCGATTCAGCGCGGGAATAAATAATTAAAAATCCCGGCGCGCCCAATCATCAATATTTTTTGTCGTTGCGTGCGACTGCAAAGGAGAAGCAAGTCTGTGTCAATCTTGGCAATTATTAAAGACAAGCTGAACCCCAGGCGACTGGTTGTGTACCTGGCGAATCGCATCCTGGTGTTTTTAAAGCACGAGTGGCGCGGGCTGGCCTCATTGTTGGGTGTTACAGGGCCTCTTATCCAAGCGCCGGCCTGGAACTTCCAGTACGAAAAAGCCGGCCTGGCGGAAATCTGTCCAGTCACGCTCCGCCATGCCAACGGAGAAACCGTGAGCCCGCCCGTCATTCGTTGGACTTATGCGCTGGCGACTTCAGCCTCGCTAATGGTATTCTGCCAAGGCACGGCCCAGGCCTTGCCTACGGGCTACCGTTCGATTTACGGCAAGGTGGGCTTTCATCAGAACCAGAATGTATTGGACATCCAATCCGAAGGCAAGAAAGCCATTATTTATTATGATCAGTTCAACATCGGAAAGTCCGAGACGGTGAATATCCGCATGCCCGATCGGCAGTCTGCCGTGTTGAACCGGGTTGTTACGTCAGATCCCTCTTTTATAGATGGAAAATTAAATTCCAACGGACAGGTTTTCCTGATTAATCCTAACGGGATGGTGTTCGGCCAGAATGCCCAAGTTACGGTTGGGTCGCTTCATGCCAGCACGTTGAATCTGACGGATGAGCAGTTCAAGGCGGGAAACCTTACATTCAGGCAACTCCCGAACCAAACGCCAGCCAAAATTAAAAATGAAGGCCGCATTCATGTTGATCCCGGCGGTTATGTGGTCCTATCCGCAGGCGCAATCGAGAATACCGGGCACATCGTGGCCCCGGACGGCAATATCCACCTTGCCGTGGGAAGCAAGGTCACGATGTCCGTCGATCCCAACCTGGCGGTCGAAGTCCAGGTCGATGAATCATTAAAGTCGCAGGTGGCCGGCGTGACGGAAGGCATTCGCAATACCGGCACCCTCTCGGCCAATAGCGGGAGCATTACGACCCAGGCTGCAATTGCAAAGAACCTCTACCAACGCGCCATCAACAACGAGGGCATTATCGAGGCCAAGGGATTTGACGGCGACATAACGCTGAGCGCGAAAACCGGTACTAACAGCCTGGTTCGAAATGCAGGCGTGATTAACGTCAGCGGGACGACCCCATCGCCGGATGGCGGCCATATTGCCATGAGCGGGGATTATGTGACCCAGCGAGGGCAAGTCCTGGCCGATGCCGGTTACCAGGGAACGGCGGGTAATATCCACATTACCTCCACACAAGGCACACAGCTCACGGATCAGAGCATCACTTCTGCCAGGGGTGCCAACCGTATCGGCCATGGCGGGGAGATCATCATCTGGTCGGATAAGGATACGTTTTTTAAGCCCGGCGCCGTCATCAACGTAAGTGGCGGAAACCGTGGCGGCAACGGCGGATTTGTCGAAGTCAGCGGTAAGGAGAGCGTGTTTTTTCACGGGACGGCTTACGGCGGTGCGCCTCACGGCAAGGCGGGCAGTATTTTAATCGATCCGACGGATATTATCATCAGCAATAGCGGGACAAGCATCGTGGATGGGGGCGACGCAAACAACGATGTGGACGAGAGCTTCAGCGAAGGCAACGCGACCGAAACGTATAATCCGCAAGCGGGCGGGGCTTTCAACGGCTTTCGCAACATCTGGCTTCAGGCCACGAACGATATCATCGTCAACAGCCCGTTCAACACGGCAACGGCCACCGGGTTCCCCAATGTCAGCCTGAAGCTGGAGGCCAACAACACCATTCGGATTAATGCGCCGGTGACGACCAACTATGCGCCGATTGATCTCATCGCCGATGCCGATAACAACGGCACAGGCGATCTGATTATCGGTAGCGGCGGCAGCCTGACCTCCGGCGATGGGGCGATTTACCTCAAGGGCAGCGCGATTACGGTCAATGGGGCCATCAATGCCGGGGGCGGCATCCTCACGCTAATTACCCAGCCCAATAGCAATGGCAATATTGTTTTAAACGCCAACACCAACAGTAATACCCTTAATATCACGACCTACGGCACTGGCAATGTGTTGCAAACCGCCGGCCAGCTCACTGCAAACACCATGTATCTCACTGCCGACCAGGGCTCATTCGGCA
>CALAJO010000074.1 GCA_937922745.1 uncultured cyanobacterium | reverse complement strand
GCTGGTGCCCGTTACCAGGGGTTTTTTGGACACAGTAATCTTCAAATCCATCAGCAGGGATTTACGGACTGGCTGAACAGCGGTTTTGTCCTTTATCCCCATGCTCGGCCCAACTTGGCTTGATTCAGGAATTTGGGATGCCCCACTAGGGGATTTTACATTCGGCTGTTTTACGTGTATAAACGAGGGGGTATTAACGTTCAGTCAGGTTAAATCGAGGGCATTATGAATCGCAAAGCACTATTGGTAACCTTGTCTCTTTTTCTAAGCGTGGCGGCTGCCACGGCCGGTTTCGCTGAAAACCTCACCGCACACGCCGACCTCATCAATACCGAGGGCAAAAAAGTAGGTGAAGCAAGGCTGAAGGAAACCCCGACAGGCGTGATCATCAAGGCGGATATGAAGAACCTGCCTGAAGGGTGGCATGCATTCCATTTGCACACCACGGGCAAATGCGATTTGCCGGATTTTACCTCCGCAGGTGGGCACTACAACCCCAACGGCCACGATCACGGTTACCTGGTTAAAACAGGCCCTCACGCAGGAGATCTACCCAATATCTACGTTGGGAAAAATGGCCGCGCATCTTTCACCTTCCGCGCCAAAGAGGTAACGCTGGGCCAGGGCAATAACACCCTGTTTGACCAGGACGGCACGGCGCTGATGGTACATGCCAAGGCGGATGATTACAAATCCCAGCCTGCCGGGGATGCCGGCGGCCGCATTGTCTGCGGCGTCGTTCGCAAAAAATAAATTCATGGCCAGTAATTGCCTAAAGCGTATCTGCGGTAGATAAGGCCCAAAAGAACCCGGTTTGACATCAAACCGGGTTTCTTAATTTTTGTTGCCGTGTAAGACGGCTGAAAAAGCTTGCGAATAGCGAGTGAAAACAGGGGTACGGATTCAAGTGTGATTTGAGCCTTTCAGCTCAGGCAAAGAATAATGATTTGACGGTGTGATTAACCGTTGATAAACAAGCCTGCAAGGCCGCCGCTATTGGAATTTTGTGCGGTGTTAAACCCTTTAAAAACCGGGGTCTTGCTGTCGTCTTTTTTAGAACTGTTATCGGCACTGCTGGTCTGGGCGAAAGGATTGGTGGTTCCGCCAAGTATCCGTGATGCGAAAGTATTGCTGAATCCGCTATCCATGGTATCCTGTCTCCTCTTAAAACCAATCTCGCTCATTGGTTTCAGTTGTTTACTTCTCTTGTTATAATAAAAACAAGCAATCCTTAAGAATTGCTTGTTTGCCTTTATATTTTTTTCTGTTTTTAAACAATATTTACATTCAGATTCAATAAGGTTTAGATTCTCTTAAGACTTACGGGTTTAAACGGCTCTGGGCCACGGCTGCAAAAAGGTTGTTGCAACAAGTGACCCAAGCACGCCAAACCTTTATTGAATCAACCGGAGCGACTCCTGTAGAAGCTGCTTGTTGGTGTTAATAAGCTTGGACGTGACATCCAACTGAAGCTTGGCCTCCTGAAGGTAGTTAACGGTTTCCCGAAGGCCGACATTGGAGGATTCCAGCAGGCCGCTTTGGATCTCACCGTCCCCTTCCACCGGTTCGCCGGAAGCAATAGTGGGAACGTAGTAATAATCATCCACCTGCGCCAAGCCCTCCGGGTTAACGAAGTTAACCAGGGCAATGCGATACAGCGGTACCTGGGTTTTACCTTTATCGGCAACACCCATCACCACGCCATCGGCTTTAACCTTGTATTCATCGTACTTGCCGAAAAACTTGCCATTGGTCGGGTCAATCCACAAGTTAATTTCCGTAGAGGGCAAGTGGCCGGTGCCGCCCTGCCCATGTCCGGGGTTGTTGGGCGAGCCGCCTTTGTTGGGCTGTACCGCGCCGGTATTGATGATGTTGCCTTTCTCATCCGTCAGGTAGCCTTGCACCTTATGGCCCATCTCGTTAACCAGGGTGCCGTTCGCATCGAATTTGAAATCGCCGAGGCGGGTATACAGCAGGGAGCCATCATCCTTGCGAACAGCAAACATGCCTTTGCCCTCGATAAACAGGTTGCTGGGAGAACGGCCCGGGATGGCTTTGCCTTGTTCGGCCTTGTAAGGCAGCTCCTTGTAGCTTGTCCCGTTTATAAAGTCGGTAAAGGTCATCCGGCGTTCGCGATAGCCGGGTGTGTACATATTGGAAGCGTTGAGCGCCAAGTCCTCGAACCAGGACAACGCTGCCTTCTGTGCGTTTACAGCCGTTATAAACGGATCTCGCATGGGATCTTCCTCCTTTGTTGCCTCAGCCTAGGACTGCTGCTGTTGTTGTCTTCTTTCCTTCTCTTGTTGGTTTTGCTTCCACTGGCGCACGGTCAGTTCGCCATAGGGCAGATGTTTGGCTTCCAGCCGGGATTTGAGTTCGGCCATGTTTTGCCGGAAGAACAGTTCGGCAGCCTGGTCACTCGGCATAAACTCCGCGGAAACCCGGCCATCACGCCCCAGCTTGAGGATGACCGTTGCCGTATCGGTCAGGTCAATCCGGATGGGCCGCTGTGTTTTGTAGGCTTTTTCCATCATCATCTGCAACTCGCCGGAAACCCCCAGCGATTTGTAATGCAACTGCGGCATCTGCTGCAACAGGGACGGGCTGAAATTCTGTATGGGCTGGACGGGAGATTGTCCTTTCGCTAGCTGGTGCAAAAACATCCAATCTTGCGGAGGCAACTGCTTTAAGTCCACCGCCCACATGGCCATGGCCTGATCAAACTCGGTGGCGCTTTTGTCCATACCGGTTTCGGTGGTGGTTGCTTTTTGCTTGTCAGCCTGCATCTGTTCCGCGGATTTCTTGTCCTTCAGTTGGCGAAGCAATTCCGCTTTTTTTTCGGCCTCGGCCTGCTCGGCAGCCTTGGCGTCGTCATCCTTCCCCGGTGTGGATACGGGCTTCTCAGCCTGTAGCACCATCGGCTCTTCAAGGAAGCTGAGGAAAGATAGATCCTGCTGCACGTTCACCTGGGCTTCCGCGTACAACCGCTGATAGGACTTGTACTTTTCCGTTGACTCCAAAGGAGCGTTAAGAGCCAGGGCTTGGATATCTTGTTCCATCGTCTTCAGATTTCCTCCAGCTCGCGCTGTTCTTCTTCCAGGGCCTCTTCCAGCAACTGCTCCTGTTGTTGGCGAAAATAACGCTGTCCGGCAACTTCATCCAGCATCTTCAGTTCCGCCTGCTTCTCTTCTTCCAGGTATTCCTCGTAGGCTTTTTCCTTATGTTTTACCAGGGCTTCCAGGTCGGCCTGGGCCTTGATGAGAAGCTGCTTTTCGTATTCCAACTGCTGCTTGGCCATCTCCAGGTCGCGGTGCAGTTGATCCAGCTCCTCGTTGAGCTTGTAGATGAACAGATCGTGCATCTCCAGCAGAACGTGGGGAGCCGTCATCATGTTTTGCCGCAGCATGCGGATTTCCTGGCGCTTGGCCTGAATTTCCTGCTCAATTCGCTTAACGCGATCCTGGGCGGCCTGGACGCGCTTTTCCTGTTCTTTTTTCTTGCGCTCCCGCAGCTCAAAGACTTTTTGCAGGCGATAAACGAATCGGGCCATGGATTCCGGGCTTCACTTTCTCAACACACAGGGCACGTTGTTACCAGGGAGTGTAATCGGTTATCGGTAAAATGCATGGCAAATTCAATCCGCAATCCAACGCCATCCGCTGCCGATAAGGCCGGATTGCAACCAAGGGCGCTGTTTCAGGCAATTTCTCGTGGGCGCTGGCGACCCCGGAAAATCCCCTATCGGGTGGAGTCCGGTTCCATGCCGCGGAAGGCGTCCTCAATCTGCGACTGGACGGCCAGGGTTTTGACCATTTTTTGCAGGATGTCGCGCTCTGTAACCAGCCGCTCCTTAATCGAGGTCATTTCCAGAAGCTGCTGCTTCAGCACCAGGCTCCCTTTGAGATGCTCCGCAATAAAAAAGGAAATCTCGTCCGCTTCGGCGGGTATCTCTAACGGTTCGTAAACCCGGTTGCGCACTTTGTGCGTCAAGCGCAACGCTTCGTGAAACAGGTCGCAGGTTTCCGCGATTAATTTCCGCGTAACGTAGCCGTTTTTCACATCAACCAGCTCTACCACACTTGCTTGAAGGTAACTTTTACTGGTTTCATCATAATCCTCCACCCTAAAGCGTTGTGTCCCGATAACGAGAACATTCATTTTGCCATCAGGCAGTGCTTCGTACTCTACGATCTCGGCAACGGTCCCAATATCGAAAGGGGTTCCCATCAGCGTTTCCGGGTTGTATTCGCGGCACATCAAAATCCCGAAGCGACTGTCATGATCCAGCACATCCGCCATCATCCGCTTGTATCGCTCTTCAAAAACATAGAGCGGCAGCAACATCCCTGGAAACAGGACGACATTGGGCAATGGAAACAAAGGCAGTTTAAATAACATGGCGATTATCTTGCCGATGGATATACTTTAATTGTACCGCGCTTTTTATCAACCAAATTGCGTCGGACGCTAAAGACAAGGAGGAGATATCTTTTTATTACCTCGCTGTACTGCTGTGGTACTACTCTTCATTTATCCCGCCAACCTGGGTAATCGCGCTAAAATCCTTACTTTTCCACGAGAACGGGCTTTGCAACAATTCTTTAGAATTGGGACCAAAACCTTAATTTTTTGTTTTTATATATACATAACGGATTAAACAATCGTCTCTAAAACAGTTCTTTCTTTCATTTCTTAGGTAAATCAAATCGTCTCTAATGAAATAACGTGTATCGGAATTGGGAGGACATCTCATGAACAGTTTTATACTGCTGTTTAATGACGAACCTTTCGATAACGGTGGCTTCGAAATCAATCTGCTGTCGAAATGGCAAATGATGTACCCGAACGCCGGGTACGGCATGAAGGCCCAAAACGCACAGTTGGAAACGGCATCGGATTGAACTGCCGCCTCATCGTCAAAGGACTGAAAAAGCGTTGCCTTGGCTTGCCAGGGCAACGCTTTTTTAACGCAATGGATACTGTGTCTGTAAGCGGGTGTATTGCAGAAATTTAAGACCATTAAGAGGAAGGCATTGTCTCGTCTATTCTTGTGATATGATGGCATGCAGAAAATTTGAAAACTCAGCCGTTTTATCATCATTACAACCGGATTTGGAGAAGAAGAATGTCCCTGCGGAACTGGTTTGCTTCCAAGCGAAAGGCCTCAAGCGCCTCGCTCAGCCCTGAGAGCGTTAATCAGCGATTATCGGATGATGACCTGGAGCGGTTATGGATCCAGTGCTACAACTGCCAGGAGCGCTTCCCGAAAAAGGCTATCCAGGAAAACCTGATGGTGTGCAGCAGTTGCAATTACCACTTCCGTATTGGCGCCAGGGAGCGCATTGAACAGCTTACCGATCATTTCCAAGAGATGGATGCCGAGCTAAAACCGATTGATCCGCTCCACTTTTACGACAGTGAACCCTACCCCAAAAAGGTGGATAAGGCGGAAAAGAAAACCGGTTTAAACGAAGCCGTGATTACCGGCATTGCCACGACCAACGAGACGCGCTTTGCCTTGGCCGTTATGGATTTTGCCTACCTGGGCGGCAGCATGGGGAGCGTTGTAGGCGAAAAAATAACACGACTAATTGAGACTGCCCTGGAGCAGAGGCTGGCGTTGGTCGTTGTGTCCTCTTCCGGTGGCGCGCGGATGCAGGAAGGCACCTTCAGCCTGATGCAGATGGTGAAAACCGGCGCAGCCCTCGCCCAGTTCCACGAAGCCGGATTGCTCTACATCTCCCTTTTAACCGAACCGACCTTCGGTGGCGTTACGGCCAGTTATGGCACACTGGGCGATTTGATTATTGCCGAGGAAGGGGCACGCGTAGGGTTTGCCGGCCGCCGCGTCATCGAGCAGACGATTCGGCAGAAGTTGCCGCCGGACTTCCAGACGGCCAACTACCTGATGAAATATGGCCAGGTGGATATGGTCATCCACCGGCACAAGCTGCGTGATGACCTGGTTCGGCTCATTCAGCTCCACAATAAATCCCTTGAGCGCGCCGGCGCATTTTCTAAAAGGCAACCCATGGTGCAGGTATGACACAATCATTCGAGCCCTTTGAGTTTGAAAAGCCCATTTACACAATCCAGGAGAAAATAAAAGAGCTGATGCAGATAAGTGAAGAGACCGGCATCGACTTCCAGGAAGAAGTCAACAAGCTGACCCAGCAGGCAGAGCAGTTCCGTCAGCATCTTTACCAAAACCTGAAGCCGAAGGAGAAGGTGCAGATTGCGCGCCACCCGCAACGGCCCAGCACCCTTGAGATTGTAAAGCAGTTAAGCCCGGAAGTCTGGTTCGAACTTCACGGCGATCGCGCCGGGCAGGATGACCAGGCCATTATCGGCGGCATTATCGATCTGATGGATCGCCCTGTCATGGTGGTGGGCACACAGAAAGGCCGCTCCATGAAGGAGAACCTCGTCCATAACTTCGGCATGCCCAACCCGGAAGGCTATCGC
>CALAJO010000073.1 GCA_937922745.1 uncultured cyanobacterium | reverse complement strand
GAGCTTGATGTCCTGGCCGCCGTAAGTCACCAGGCTGGTGAGGGAGTAGCGCAGGGCGTCGCAGCCGTAATCGTCGATAATCTCAACCGGGTCGATGGTGTTCCCCTTGGACTTGCTCATCTTCTGCCCCTTCTCGTCGCGGATGAGGCCGTGGATGTAGACCGTATGGAAGGGGCTCTGCTCCGTCAACTGCTGGCCGAAGATCACCATCCGGGCAACCCAGAAGAAGATGATGTCAAAGCCCGTCACCAGCACATCCGTGGGGTAGAAGCGTTTCAGGTCGGCGGCGTCCATATCCGGCCAGCCCAGGGTGCTGAAGGGCCACAAGCCGGAAGAGAACCAGGTGTCCAGCACGTCGGTTTCCTGGCGAAGCTGGTTCGACTGGCATTTCGTACACTGCGTCGGCGCTTCGGTCGCGACCACAATCTCGTCGCACCCCTCGCAGTACCAGGCGGGAATCTGGTGCCCCCACCACAACTGGCGGCTGATGCACCAATCGCGGATGTTGGTCATCCAGTCGAGATAAACTTTCGTCCAGCGCTCCGGGATAAAGCGGATTTCGCCGCGGGCGTGGCTCTCGATGGCTTTCTCCGCAATGGGTTTGCAGCGCACAAACCACTGCTTGGACAGCAACGGCTCAATCGTGGTGCTGCACCGCTGGCACTTGCCCACACTGTGGGAATGCTCCACCTTCTTGACCAAAAAGCCGTGGTAAGACAGCATGCCTTCCACCTGTTTGCGCGCCTCGAAGCGTTCCAGGCCGCGCAAGTCGGCGGGCACACGGGCGTCATCCTTCAGGTTCCCGGCCTCGTCAATTACCCAAACCGGCTCCAGACCGTGCTTCAGGGAGATCTCAAAATCGTTGGGGTCGTGGGCCGGGGTGATTTTGAGCGCGCCCGTCCCAAAACTCATATCTACATGCTCATCGGCAATTACCGGGATTTCCACGTTAGAGAGCGGCAGGATGACGGACTTGCCAATCAGCCCTTTATACCGGCTGTCTTCCGGGTTCACGGCAACCGCCACGTCCCCGAACATCGTCTCCGGGCGAGTCGTAGCAACCACCAGCGCGCCGGGCGCGTCCTTAAAGGGGTAGCTGATCTCCCAGAGGAAGCTCTCCTCCTCCACGTACTCCGTCTCAATGTCGGAAATAGCCGACGTACAGCGGGGGCACCAGTTTACAATATACGTGCCGCGGTAGATGAGGCCCTCGTTATACAGGCGCACAAAGGCTTCACGCACGGCCCTGGAAAGCCCTTCGTCCAGGGTAAAGCGCTGGCGGCTCCAGTCCGGGGAAATCCCCAGGCGCTTGAACTGCCCCACGATGTCCCCCTTGCGGGCCTCGGCCCATTCCCACACTATCTCAAGAAACTTCTCGCGGCCCAGGTCGGTTTTGGACACGCCCTTCTCCCGCAGGTTGCGCTCCACGACGTTTTGGGTCGCAATCCCGGCGTGATCCGTCCCGGGCATCCACAAAGTCTCGTGCCCCAGCATGCGGTGCCATCGGATCAGGATGTCCTGGAGCGTGTTGTCCAGCGCGTGGCCCATGTGGAGCGTGCCGGTCACGTTGGGCGGCGGTATCACGATGCAGAAAGGCTCGTCTGCGCCCTGGTTCACTTCCGGGCGAAAGAAGCCGGACTCCTCCCAGAAGCGGTAAATGCGGTTTTCAACCGATTGGGGCGCATATGTTTTTTCAAGCATGAGAATTGTAAACCTTGTTTTTCATTCTGCTGACATCGTGGTTTTGCCGCTGTGGACGCGAACATAAGTACAATATCACATGAGGATTTGCCTGAGTAGACTTTGACAGCCTCCACATTTATCAGCATAATAGGGTGGCAGCCTGACAATTGTGGGTTTGGCGCTTTTGCCGGGGTTCCACAAGCGGTTCCCGCAGAACAAACCACCTATCCCAACACAGTATTGGGTTTTCGGGATTCAGGCTTCCCCCACCCAAGGCGGGGTTCAGGATAAACGGTTAAACAACCCGCCGAACACAAGCCTAATGTTTACCAACATGAGGAAGAGCCCATGATGCCAACGTTGGAAGAAACCAGAGAAGAGCGCGAGCCTGGCGTTTACGTCAGAGGGAGACGCTCGGAACACGAGCTGGACTTTCTCTGGGACCGGGACCGGAAAAAAGATATCGAGCATGATCGTTTCCACCTGGGGTTTCTGGCCATCGGCATCCTACTCGGATCGATTATAACCGCCGCGGTTTGCATCCTCTTCTTCATGCGGGATCAGATTATGCCCGCCATCGGGTTGAACAAGCCGGCCGTCGTTGAGCAGAAAGTGGTTCAGCCCGCGGACTTGGCAGTAGAAAGGCCTGCACAACCCAAACAGGCCGGCAGCCAGGACGAAGGCGGCTTCTCCCTACCTTTCTTCTCCTCCAAACCCAAGGCGGAAGAAGAACCGGCAGAACCCGCGCCCGAAATGAAAGTCCGTCAATACGAGGTTCAATCCGGGGATACCCTGGGCAGTATCGCCATCAAGTTCTACGATTCCTCCTCGCCGGAGATGATCGAGAAGATTCAACGGGCGAATAAAATGGGCAATGCCGACCAGCTTTCCATCGGCCAAAAACTGGTTATCCCACCAAAGGCTTACTAAAGTCCGTTTAATTACAAAACTTAAAAATCAAACCATCCTGTCCGGATTTTATTTCCAAGCAGGCTGAGCCGTGTAGAGTGTTCTGTCTCACCTACTCTGGCTAAGATAATGTCACTATATTTTTCGATTTTGATTTAGATTGCTGCTTTAATTTTGTAAATCCGTATTTTTACGACTTGAAAGCGGTTCTGCGTTGGGATAACCTACATAAAAGTTAATCAGACGGTAAAATTCAACTTATATAATAAAAAGGTCGGGCAGAAGCCCTGAAAAGCGGGCTCTACAAGCAAAAACGACCCTATCAGAATCAGATGCGGGAATGAGATGGTAGATTTATGCAATGGATGAGATTGCAACATAAAAGCTCATTCGAAAACGAGGCACAATTGAAGACCATTAATTTTTGCTCCTGTGTTGGCAGGACCAATTTAACCTCGCTGCCGCCCCAACTTTCGCTGGACAGGGGCAGCGCAATTCCAGGCACGGTGCGCCCAGGGAAAAGCGCGTCCGTTAAAGCCGCGTTGCGCAACGTTAAACTGGATCAGGCAACGCTGGAATATTTACCTTATATTGTGTTTTTAAAAAGCACCGCAAATTTTGAGTATGATTACGTCAACCCGCTCTACCTGGATGTGATGGGATTGACTGCCGGACAAGTTGTCGGGAAAACCGATTTCGACATTTTTCAGAAAGCCGTGGCGGAACAGTTGCGCAACCACGACTTGGGCGTTGTCACATCCGGGAAGCCTTGCGTACTGACGGAAGACGTAGGCGTTGAACAGGCCACAATCCGCTTTCGGACAGTAAAGATTCCCATCTTCGGCGAAGAGGGGCAACTGATTTACCTGCTTGGCATCGCGCAAAAGCTGGACGAGTTTGAAACGGGCTGGAGCGATGCGGATGAACCCACTCATCTCCTGGATGAGATTGCCGTGCCGCTGCTGATGACGGATGACCGTGGGATTGTAGTTTACGTCAACCGGCAATGGCGAGAATACACGGGCCTGGGGCTGAAAGAGTGTTCCGGCTCGGGCTGGCTTGAGACAGTTGCGCCAGGCCATCTGCCAAGCTGCCTGGATTTCATCTTTCAAGCGATTACATCCCGCCAGGCGTCGCAGGTGCGCATTCTGCTTCGGGGTAAGGGGCCTCATTTCCGCTGGTTTCAGCTCCTGGCCCAGCCACGCTTGCGGGAGGGGCGTTTTACCGGACTGGCCATAAACTGCATCCCAAGCGCTTCGGCGTTGCCGACTCGGATCAGGCTAAAGCAGCGCTTGACGCATCCGCTGGCCGAGGAAAGGAAGAAGCGCCGGGATACGGAGAAACGGCTACAAGAGCGGGAATTGTGGCTCCGTCAAGTTATTCATTCCAACGTGATCGGCATTATGTTTATCGATGCGAACCAATGCATTGTCGATGCGAATGAAGCCCTCCTGAGCCTGATAGGGTACACTTGGGAGGAGGTTAACAGCAAGCCTTTCTTCTGGCGAGACATTACCCCGCCCACGTTCTTCGAAAGGGACGCTTGCGCCTTCCGGGAATTACTGGAGACAGGCCGGATTACGCCTTATGAGAAGCAATATATTACTAAGGATGGGTATACTGTTGATATTTTAATCGGCTCGGCGATGCTCCAGGAAGGTTTAGGAGTGGCCTTTATCGTTGATATCAGCAGGCAGAAGGAGCTGGAGCGCCAACTGGGCAAACTGGATGAGGGGAACGTGACGGAAGTGCTTCAGTCTACGGTCAGCGTCCAGGGGAGCACGAGGAACGTCGAGAATTTGAGAAACATGGCAATGACTCGATCCCGGTCGAAGGCGATCAGCATAGCTTCTGACGTCCGTAACG
>CALAJO010000072.1 GCA_937922745.1 uncultured cyanobacterium | reverse complement strand
CATGCGCCACCCACTGCCGGGGCAACTGAACCAGTAAGGGCTGCCCTAGGGCCTTGGGAGCAAAGGGCTGCACCATCGAGATAGGGTTGAATTTGTCCACGATATCGGCAAAGAAATCGACGGTGACCTTGGATGGGTAGGGAACGCCCACCTGCAAATAAGGATAGCGGGAATGATAGGCGTGCTGGATGGTGTTCAGGAGCGCCAGCGCAATCAGCACAATCTCTTTCCGGTGGCCGGTATCGTAATACTTCAGCAAATCGTTAATCTGCCTATGGGTTCGCTTTGGCAGGCTTAGAATAACCGTCTGTTCGGGTAGGGTGTCGTGGCCAAACCGAGCGGAGTGAAAGACCGGGGCCGATTGCCTGGCCTGAACCCGTGCCAAGGCAGGGGGGATAACCGCCCCGGGGAAGGAAACGGCAGAAAACATATGACATCCTTATGCTCAAATGAAATATCAAGTCAATGTATCATAAACCCGTTCAAACTTGAAAAAGGAAACTGGAAAAAGAACCCGTTGATGACCCTAGAAATCCAGATACCGTAAGGGTATCAGGCTATTTGGTGAAACGAACTACTCCGTGTCCTCCTCGGCTCCCTCCCCAGGCGGATTGGGGTCGGTGGCGGGAGGCTCAGAAGGGGGATTGGCCGGGTGCTGTCCTGTCACGCCTCCGGTGGAAATCCGGATAAACTCGTCCAGGCTGACCTGGCTGGGATGGAAGGGACGAGGGGCGCCGTGGGAAATCAGGTTCCGCCGGATGGCTCTCTCGCGATAAGCGATGACCGACATGTTCTGGCATTCTGCGCGCATCCGTTCGTCCTGCGTATCCAGCAATTCAGCCAGCTTTCTGTCCCGGACGCGTTGGATACGGCCGCGCAGGTTCGTCAACTTCCTGAATTGATCGAGCCAGACGGCTTTTTCACCTTCCTCCTCCGGTATTGTCTGGAGCTTTTGCCCTTCAAAGCGCGACAGCCGTTGCAGACGCCAGGCGTCGAAGATGATCTCCTCGGCCATCATCTCCTCCAGGGCATCTGCCGGGGCCAGCGAGCGCCACAGCTTTTTGCGGAACGCGGCAAATTCCGCCGCGCTTTCCGAAGGCAGCAGGCCTTTGCAATACCCGCCGTGATCCAGGGCATTCATACTGCTGGTCGCCTTGCCCGCCGGGGTGTTGGGGCCGCCTTTTCCAGCCTGCTTTTTGGCGGATTTTTTCTTCTTTTTGGACATGATTCGCCCTCCTCTTTGTTTCAGTGCGTCAATAAGAGAAATAGTATATAAATATTATATACCGTTGGGCGGGTTTTGTAAAGCCCTGCACTGCTTGTGCCAGCGCCGATTGCAGGTTTGGGAAGGCCCTAAGTGATTATTTTAATTCTTGCGCGGCCCGGTCGGAGAGGAGAAAAATACGCTCTGGTGAGGTTCCCACGATGCGGATGAGCTTTTTCACCGTCAGCCCATGCAGCAGGCTTTCCATGTGTTCCGGCGTGGCGGCCTCAAAATAGTCGCGCTTGAGCTGGTCTTCCTCGTAAAAGCTGCGGGAGGCGATGGCCTTGAACAAGTCCAGCTCCGCGGGATTTAACGTGAGGAGGGTTTGAGAGAGGGATAGAGAGGTGTTTCCAGGGTTTGAAGCTGGTTGAAGAGGCAGTTTTGCCTCTTGATCCCTGTCTTTAGTCACTTCCGAAGCAGGTTCCAGCGATGGACTGCTTGGGGCGGGACTCGAAGGGCTTGCGGCAACAACCGGATGGGTGGTCATAGCTTCCAGGTGCTTCCGGATATCGGCCAGTCGCTTCTTCCCTTCCGGATGGGTTGCCCAGAACTTTGTGCCTGGACGATCACCGGCAATCATCCCAATGACGGTTTCCATCGCACGGGGATTGTAACCGGCCCGCGCCATCAAATCCATCCCCAGCAGGTCGGCCTCGGTTTCGTATTTCTGCTCGAACACGCCCAGGTGGAAGTTCAGGTTCTCCAACCGGCCATGGTCGGCGCGGCGCTTGCGCGAAAAATAACCGTTATCGTTATCCGGGTCGTCATCCGCACCGGCGGCGGCCAGCAGCACGGCCAGCCCCACCGCCACGCCCGTGCGTTTGGCAACACGCTTGGCCTGATGGTTTCGAAGGAGATGGACGATTTCGTGGCTGAGGATGGCGGCCAGTTCGTCGTCATTTTTAAGGTAATTCAGCAGCCCCTTGGTCACAACCACGCTGTTGTCGCTGGTATAGCTGTCGGCATAGGCGTTCACGTCCTGCGTGGTGGGGGCGATACGGAAAAAGATGTTGTCCTTGATTGCGTTGTCCCGCAAGATTTTGTGGCCCACGTCGCTCACCTTGCGCTCGAACGTGCTGCGTTGCCATATGGGATCGTCCTCCCCAACGGCCAAGGCCCTGGCGGGGGACAGGAACAGCAACAGGCAGAGACATAGGGATAGCGCGCGCATCCGGTTCACCTCATCCACTCACATACGGCGAGTGTAACAGAAACAGGAAGGAGGCACTAGGCCTTCTTCAGAAAGCGCTGCACGAGGCGGCCGGCCAGATCGACCCTGAAGAGGAGGAGGAGCGCAAAGTAGCTGCCGCCAACCAGCACCAGTATCGAGAGGATTTCCACCAGCGCCTGGAGGTGCATGTTCGTGAGGCCGGTTTGCCGAAACAGCGTGTGAAGGCCCAGCAGCGCGCCATAGCCCACACCGCCGGAAAGCAGCGAGGCCGCCAGCATCTTCAACGTCGGCGGGATAAAGGCGGGCAGGCCCAGGTTGGGCATATGCTTCCGGATCAGCAGGCTGAGGAGCGTGGCGTTAAAGACGGTCACGATGACCGTGGCAAAGGCAATCCCGCCGATGCCGTACGGCCCCACCAGCAGGGCGTTAAACAGGGCGTTCACCCCAATCGATAATAATCCCGAGATTAAAGGCGTTCGGGAGTCGTTAAAGGCGTAGAACAGCCGCGTCAGGCCGTCTCGCAGCATGTAGGGGATGATGGAGAGTGAGAGGACGACCAGCACAATCGTGACCATCTGGGTGTCGTGGGCATTGAAGGCGCCTCGCTGGAACAGCAACGCAACTGAGGACTGCCCGACCAGGAAGATCAGCGCGATAATGGGGAAGCTCAACAACCACAGGGACAGGATGCCGTCCCGAAAGCTGTCTCGCAGGGCGTCAAACTCTTTTTCTGCGGCCCAGCGGGAAAAACGGGGGAACAGCGGCACCAGCAACGCAATGGACAACACGCCAATCGGCAACTGGATCAGCCGGTTGCCGAGCATCGTGGCCGTCCAGCCGCCCGGCTCCAACTGGGAAACAAAGAACATGGCCACGTAAATATTCAACTGGCCGATGGTCGTGCCGACCGTGGCGGGGAATAGCAGCTCGCCCATGGTTTTCAGGTCCGGGTCTTTCAGGTCGAACGCCGGGAACAGGCGGAAGCCGGTCTTGAAATAATCCGGAAGCTGCATGGCCACTTGTAAAATGCCGCCCAGTAGTGTGGAAACCGCCAGCGCCATGCCCATCGTGTCCGGGCCGAGGAGGAGAATCCAGAGGATAAGGGTGATGTTAATGGCCGATGGCGAAAACGACGGCCAGAAGAAGCGGTGGTACACATTCGCCACGCCGTAGAAGATCCCGATAATGCCGCCGAGGAAGATAATCGGGCTCATCCATTGCAGATGCAGCGCCGCCAGGGACTTTAGCTCCGCGTTGGCCTGGCTGGCAATCAGGTTGATAATCTGCGGGGCGAAAAGGAAGGCCAGGATGGACAAGAGCGTAAACACCAGCCCGGTTAAGGTGATAAACGTGTTCGTCAGGCGTTGGGCTTTCTCGGTGGGCGCTTCGTCCCCGGTAAGGATTTTGGAAAGGACGGAAACCGTGGCCGTATGGAACGGCCCGCCTAATCCGCCCAGTAAGACCAGCGCAAAGGAAGGAATCTGGAAGGCGTAGAGATAGGCATCGCTGACCATGGACGCGCCGTAGCCGTGGGCTATCATCTGGTCGCGCACCAGGCCGAGGATTTTACTGACAATGGTGACGACGGCAATAACGCTGGCGGATCGGAACAGGCTGGGCATCTCTCTGGTGGCTTGCTCGCTTGCTGCTACAGGGTCAATCCCATCCCGAACTGGATGGGCAGTAAATCTATATTATCCTGAATCAGCCGGATGAGGTTGCCCTGTTGCCGGCTGGCCACGCTAATGCTGGGGCTGTAAGGCATTTCGCCGAGGAAGGGGACGGTGTAGTGCTGCGCCAGCAACATTGCCTCCGCGCTGATGGCGTCCATAGCTTCCACCGGGGTTTGCACGTGGTTTTTTATAAATCCGATCACGTTCATCTGCCGGGATTGCAGGTATTCCAGCGCAAGGCGCATCCTGGCCATAAACGCGGGTTCCGCGCGCCCCACCAGCAAAATCGGGTAATTGAACTGCCGCGCGATGTCCACGGCATCAATCAGCGTTTGCCCCTGGATGCGCCACGGCATGCCCACCTGCATGGGGCTCTCGATAATGCCGGGAAACTCCAGCGCCTTCAGCGACTCGATGACCTTGTGCCAGGTGGAGGCCGTCACGTCCCAAGGGGAGTCGGCAAGGGCGGTTTCCGCGTGGAGGAACTGCTGCGTAATCCGGTTATGGAATTGCTGATCCAAGCCGCGCACCAGCGACACGTTCGGGAGGAACTCCAGCGGTTTGTACGCCTGCACCCGAAATCCCAGCGTCTGGATGGCGGCGGCGAGCCCGGCCGTGATCACGGTCTTTCCGCAATCGGCTTCCGTCCCGAGGATGAGCAATCCGTTTCCATCCGCACCAATCGACATGGGTCACCCTCCTAGGAGGCGCTTTCCTCTAACAGGTTGGCGATATTGGCCTTAAGCCAGCTGATCTCCTCCAGCCGGTGATGAACCTTGCCCTGAAGCTTGACGTAAAGCAGGGCCTTCAGAAGTTTGCCAATCTGCTCACCCTGCGGGACGCCCAGCTTGATAATGTCATCGCCGCTAACTTCCAGTCGCACGGGTTCCAGCTCGCGGCGGTAGCGAATAAAGGCTTCCAGTGGCGCTTCGTATTGAGGTGAAAGCAGGATGCCGACGCAGGCAGCGCCCGCCGGCATGCTATGGAAAATATCGTAGATGCGCGTGACTTTTTCCTGCGGCGTTAGCGTGCAGACGACGTTTTCCCGCAACAGGCGAAGGCTTTTTTCCACAACGTCCATCTCGTGCCGTGTCAGCCCAATGCGAAACGCCGCGCCTTCAATGGCTTTTTCCGGTAGGCCCAGCATAATGGCCGTAATATAAACTTCCCAGGTCAGGTCATCCGTCCAGATGCCCTCAAGGCGCTCCCGCATCACGCTCAGCCGTTCGGCAATCCGTTCCACCGGCAGCGGCAGATCCAGCACATCCGGCAGCGGCAGATCCAGCACATCCGGCAGCCGGGTATCCATCAGCCGGTGCAGCCCCTTTTCTACCCAGAAATTCATCCATTTCGTCTTGACCGGGGTTTCCGGCAGGCAGAAAAACTCGCAGATTTCCGCGCGGATGCGGTCGCCGCCGCCCTTGTATACCTGCGGCATCCATTCCAGGAAGCGATCCAGGAGGTAAGACGTATCTTCGGCCAGCGTCAGGTCGAAACGGGTAGCATAGCGCAGCGCCCGCATAATCCGGGTGGGATCCTCGAAGAAAGAGGCGGCTTTCAGCAAGCGTACCTTGCGGTTTTCCAAATCCTTGAGGCCGCCGCTGCAATCAATCACCTCGCCCGGGTTGACGATGGACAGGGCCAGGGCGTTAATCGTAAAGTCGCGCCGGATGATATCCTGATCCAGCGGGACGCCCATCTCCACAATCTCCGGCAAAGCGCCGCAAGCCCGGTATACTTCCCGGCGGGTGGAGGCAAAGTCAATCTCAATCTGGTTTTTATAACTCAACTTCGCCGTTCCGAACGGGGCAAACGTTTGCACCAGGTCGAAGTTACGGGAGCTTTGGCTCACGAAGGCGGCCGCGTCCAGCGCGTTGCCTTCCACAATAATGTCCACGTCCTGGATTTCAAAGCGCCGCTCCGAGCTGAGCAGCATATCCCGCGTAATGCCGCCGATAATGAAGGCTTCTTTCTGCTGGGATGCAAACAGCGACTGCAATTCGTAAATAGCCGCCACGAAAAAGTTGGTGAAATAGTCCGACAGGTGTCGGGACACGTCGCGGATCAGGTTTTCCTCGTGCGGCTGGGTCAGGATGCTGCTCATCTCGTAAGGCAGGGCAACGGCGCTCAACGGCAAATGGCCAAGCCCCATGCGGTTCATGTCGTCCAAACACTCCAGGGAAATAAGGTAATTGCGCTGGCTATGCTCGATGGATGCAATGGTTACATTTTGCGGGAACTGCTCACGCGCCTCTGAGAGTGAGACATCCAGTGAATTCATCCAAGTCATCTTTGGGAGTTCAAAAGGTTGTGTGTATAATACTTTTCAACGATACAGTAAAAACAAGGGAAGTAAAGTGTCCACAGGGTTTTATCAACGCCCCGCGGAAAGCTATCCGCGCCTCACGATCCACTGCTGCATGTGCGGCAACGAGTTTAATGTCAACGTCCTTCGCTTTCGCGACCGGCAGATGGTGGACTGCCAGATTTGCGGCCAGGTTTTTCCGGAGGAACTGGGCCAGCAGTTTGCCAACGCCCTGTATGACATGTTTACCGTAAAGCATAACCTGGAAAACAGCGGCACATTGTTCGAGATTTCCTTTCTCTACAAATCCACCTTTAAGCAGCCGCCAGCGCCGTATGCCTTTGAACCGGATGATTTTGAGGAAAAGGTGGGCAACACACCGCAGTAATTGCCCCTGTGCCCTGTTGCAATACCGATAAGGCTCCTTCGCATTCGCGTGCATGATGGACTCCAGACTTCTTTCGGCGGGAGTGGGAGCAACACGTCCTGCTGTTATCCAACTGTAATTGCATAGGCCTTTGACTCTTTCGAGGCATGGCAATTTTAAGATAGGGTTCATTTTTATTCCTATTATTTTATCGAATCGGAAACGACTGTATGAGACTTCAGGATCGCACCGTTTTTGCTTAACTCGTTCCTTCTTTCAGGCCCAACCAAAGGCTGATGGGCGAAAGACAAGCATTACTGCCCCTCAAAAGACGTTTTTTTAAACGTGCGCTTTGCCGCATTATCCCCACAGGAGCGGTTTACGGAATTGATGAAATCCGCCAACAGCGCCATTCATATCAAGGATTACCCGACAGCGTTGAAACGCTATGACGAACTTGACAAGCAAGTTACAAAAATCGGGCTGCAAGCCGCCGAAATCTCTGTCTATAAGGGGATATTCCAGTATGCCAGGGCCTTTATCGCCAAGAAAAAAGGGGAAGATCCACTCCCTTACTTGCAGGCGATGATGCGGCATTTCAAAAAGGCCTTTCCCAACCTTGCCCCTAGCACCCTGGAATGGAAACAGGCTTATAAAAGTACCCATCTTGCCTCCATGGCCCATGCCTTGACCAACGGCATTCGGTTACTGGATGCAGGCAATCCTCAGCACCTTCTACGGATGTATCGAATGATGGATCTGACTTTTTCCGTGGATGAAAAGCTCCATTTAATCGATGCTGACCCGGATCCGAAAATCATAAATGCTCCCTATGCCTTTGAGAATAGAATTGAAGAGGCCGACAGAGAAAAAGAACTGGGCTACAGGGAAATGGAGGCAACGTATCTGCTACAGGCTTACCAGGAATTTTTACCGAAGCCTACTACGGTGAATGAGTTTTTAGAAAAAGATGATTTCACGGCAAGGCGTGGCATTGGCGAAATGCCCTTCCTGCAAGTTGGAATTGTGGCGTACCGCCTGGCTGGCCTGGCGGATGAGCGAAAAGGCATTGGGCCGGAGCAGATTGGACATAAAGAAGCATGGGCTAAAAGAATGCTGAAAGCCTTTGAAATGGGTTCCCGACATACTTCCGGGTTTAGCCGGGAAGGTGAAATTATTCCGACAACCATGCGCTGCTTGCAAAATGTATGGAAGTTAAAGCATATGCAACCCCTGGTGGAAGATTTTGCCGTTATTCAGCAAGCCATACATCAGGGGCTGCAGGTTAAACGGGATGACTTCCCCTCGCTGCCGTTTCCTCCGATATCATACGATTAATGAACAATAATTTTCCCTGGCCTCTCCAAATTTACACCGTGAGGGAGGCAATTTTCGGAACCTGCCGTTTTTTATTCCGGGGAGCATGTGAATGGACAGTAAACACCGATGAAGATACTTTCTCAGCCCTTTAAGCACTATAGCTCTACGCCACGGCCTGCAAGGCAAACAGCTCCTGAATTGAACAGAGCGACCAGGATTTTTGGCCAGGCATCGGCGGATGTCGTGCGGTTTGGCCAGGATGAAAGCGTTGAGCATTTCAGTAAACTGATTACGTCTGCATACAACCTGGTAGAGGAAAAACTGACACCGCTTCAAAGTTTGGTTACATGTAACAGGGTTACCTTGCCTCAATGGGGTCAATTTACCTACCTTGCTCATTTGAACCGGAGAGCTTCCCAGACCTTTATTACACAGGATGTGTTTTCAATCGCCATACGATTCGGGACGTCTGATGATGCTCAAAGAAAATTCGATCTATTGACGCAAGCCGGTGACGACGCCTTTCACTTTAGGCATCTGCCCCGGACAAGGGAGCGATATCAACAGGCAGCCAGATTGTTACCCAAATTGCCGAAAGAGCCGAAATACAAGTACCAAATGGCAGTGGGGCTAAATGCCTTTCGACAAGGAATCCTTTTGGCGGCCTCGTATCACGACCCTACCCGGGCATTTAAAAAGATGGTTAAAGCTTTCCGGTGTATTCAAACAGATTTTTCCACTTATAATATCTCCACTCAAGAAACTCGTTATGCTCGCCAAAACATGCTGGCTGCATTGCATTTTTCGATTTTGGCTACTTGGAACAATTTTGATGCCATACCGAACGCTGGCAAGCTCTTCCGGCAATTAACACAGGAACTCAGCGCTGTACATCAACAAATTGGGGCAACGAGTCCATATTGCGATTTAATTAGAACTCATCCGGTAATTCTCTTCAGAATCAGAACGGCAGAAGCGAGTTGCCAAAAGGCTTCATAGAACTTGGCATATCGTTCATAGCGGATTTCCAATTTTCTAAATTTTCCCATCCAGGCAAACGTCCGTTCG
>CALAJO010000071.1 GCA_937922745.1 uncultured cyanobacterium | reverse complement strand
CCCAGGACAGGTCGGCATCGGTTAAGTCCGCATCGCTTAAATTGGTTCCCAGCAGGTTTACGTAAGCCAGGTTGGCGCCTCTTAAATCTGCCCCGGTGAGATTGGCCACCTGGAACGTGACCCGTTTTAACTGGGCACCGTTAAAGTTGGCTTGTGCCAGGTTTGCCCCGTAAAAGCGGGCCCTAACCAGGCTGGAACCGCGAAAATCGGCCTCCGGCAGCTCGGCCCGATAAAAGTCATGCGCTTCCAAGTTGTCTTTTTCTACGGTTAAAAGCACTTCGCCTTTTTTATTCTTGATTTCCATAATTGGATGCTCTCCCTTAAACAGATGTCATTGAAACGGTGGCTTGTGGTTCACTTGCCTCTGGGCTTACGCCGTAAAGCGGAATATCAACCAGCACGCGGAAACCTTCTTCCCCTTCCAGGCGAATGGCGCCGCCCATGGCTTCAATCAGTCCCTTGGTAATAAACAGCCCCAGGCCGGTGCCCCGCGTGGTGCGGGTTAACCGCTCATCCAGGCGCTTAAACTTGGTGAACAACTGCGCCAGATCCTCGTTGGAAATTGGGTCGCAGTGATTGAAAATTTGGATTTGGGCCATATCAGGGTGGGTTTGCAATGCGCGCACTTCGATTACGGAATGGTCGTAGGAATATTTTATGGCATTATCCAGCAGGTTTAAAAGCACTTGTTCCATCCGGTCGGGGTCAACCAGCACATCCAGGTTGGGGCAGGCCAGGATCTCGATTTCGCGGTTGGCTTTTTCCTGGATAAAACCAACACAACGCGTTATCAGCTCCAGCAAATTCACTTGGTCGGGGAAAACGCGAATGCCGCCTTGACGCTCCAGATCCGGGATCACCAAGAGGTCTTCCACCAGGCGGCCCAGGCGATCGGCTTGTTGTTTGATAACCTTGAGGCTTTTGATTTTGGTTTCCGAGTCCAGCGAATCCTCATTGCGAATGAGTCGCGAGGTATAGCCTTTAATGTTGGTCAGCGGGGTTCTCAGCTCATGGCTCACCGTGTCAATCAGGTTGGACTTCAGCTCATCCAGCTTCGCCAGCTGAATATTGGCCACTTGCAACTGCATCCACTGCCGCGCCTGGTGGATGGCCACCCCAATCTGGTTGGATAGCAGTTGAATGATCAGTTCATTCTCAAAAATGGTCGTCCCTTCCGTTTCCGGTTTCTTGCGGAGCAAGGCCAGCACCCCTATCGGGTTTTCCTGGTAAAAAATTGGTTGCACGGTCAGGGTCACACCCGCATCCAGCCAGGTCAGCGCATCGGCCGTTAAATGGGCGGGCATTTGATCCTGGAGCGCCTGCTCACCGGCAATGGACAGGACGTGTTGCAGCGGTTGCTGCGGCATGGAGACGCCAATTTGAAAACTTTTTGCGGCCAGCTCAATCCTGCCGGTTTCCGGGGAAAGCAGCATCAGGCAAGCCCCTGAAATCTCAGGCCGTTCGGTAAAAATCTCCGTTGCGGTCTGGCAAACCATTTGCAGTTCCAGGCTGTTGTGAAGCCTCTGCGTGGCCTGGGCAATAAACAGATCCTGCTGGTTCTTGTTCACCAGCTCCTGGTTCAACTGCTGGATGTTCGTCCAGGCGCTGGAAATCTTGGTGGCCATGCGGTTGAACTCGGCCGTCAGGTAAATAATCTCGTACGGCGTCCAGGATTTGGTAATAAGGCGGATCTTGCGTGAGTACCTGCCTTCGGCCAGGGCCTTGATCCCTTTAATCAACTGCCGGAAGTTGCGGTTAATCCCTTGCGAGTAGAAAATCCCCAGCAGGATAATGATGAGGATACAGAGGAAAACCAAAGCGACGGACTGGGCCCGAGCCCGCTGGATAAACTTGGTCTGGATCTGGTAAGGGGATTCGATGACCAGGCCCCAACCCAGGGAGGGGACTTTGATAAACACTTTTTCCAGCTTCGGTCCTTCAATCAACCCACCCTCGGTTTCCGTGGAGGAGTACAGCGGTTGGCTGGTGGCATATTCCTTCATTACGCCGGCTTGCAGGGTTTGGTATAAATGCAGATCCGCCTTGGGCAAGGTCTGGCCCAGCAGCTTGGGCGGGCCGGCGATAATCTCGCCGTACTTATCCGCTACCACAAAGCCGTCCTTAAAGCTCTTAAACCGCTCCTTCACCAAATGCCCCATATACGGAAAGCGCTTGAGGAAAATCATGCCGCCGGGTGCTTTAATACCCAGCTTGCTATTAGGCACCTTGGTGAGCAGCGAGTAGGTTAAATCCGGCTGATCCGCGACCCGCTTATGGTAGTTCACATCAAAGGTAATCGTCGCGCCAAAATCCACCTTCCCTTCGGGAAGGTTTAATGCCGAGTAGCGGGACAGGTGCGATCGGTACACCGTCCCCAGGTTGCCATCGGGGCCCACAAAAGCCACAGCTTCGAAATCCGGGTAGGAGGCAAAGAATTGGGCAATGGTTTCATTCCGGTCTTCCTCGGAGGGGTTTTTCTGGATGGATTCCCAGAGTTCCCCAGCCAGCTGGGCTTGCTGCTTTTGCCACGCCATTTCCAGGGTCAGCTCCTCGTAGATGGCCTCGGCCGTATGCTCCGTAAAGCTGGCCACCTGCTTGGTGACGGCACGCTGGTTGATGCTGTAGATGCTTAGGCTTAGGATCAACAGCGGAAACAAAACAACCACAACAAAGAAGCCCAAAAGCTGATGGGAAAGCCGTAACTTGGGAATTGAGCGCGACAGCCATTTTTGCAGGCGCGAGGGCGGCCGACGCTTTCCAGGGCCCTTGTTGCCGTCCAGGATGACCAGGTCGCTCAGGCGGTGGGCAAACCCTTTCCACTCGGTCACCATGTTAAAACACCCTGGTTGTTTGCTATCAGCGACGCCATCCTGCTCCTTTGCACGGTTAGGTTCGGCTCAGGCTCATCCCGGAAGGCCCTTGGCCGGTTTCAACGGCATCGGGGTTCACAATAAGACGATACCCGACGTTGGTGACGGTTTGCAGGTAACGCGGGCTTTTATGGTTCTCTTCAATCTTTTGCCGCAGGCCACCCACGTGAACACGCAGCATCCGCACATCCTCATCGGCATCGTAGCCCCAAACCTCCTGCAAAATGGTGGCAAGGGCTACTGCTTCACCCACATGCTGCATCAGGCAGTATAAAATCTCAAATTCCGTGGGGGTCAGCTTGATCAAATTCCCCTTGATGCGGCACTCCAGCGAAGTAGGGAGCAGCTCAATATCCCCGGCGGCCAGCAGTTCATTCTTGCGCTGGGCTTGCTGGTTCTTCAATGTGCCGGTTCTACGGAACAGCGCACGCATACGAACCATCAATTCCTGGAACTCGAACGGTTTGACCAGGTAATCATCGGCCCCGGCGTTAAACCCGCGAATCTTGTCTTCAATCGTCCCTTTGGCCGTGAGGAGGATAATCGGCGTCGTTGCGGACAAGCGGGTGCCACGAAGCTTCTTGCACACTTCGAAGCCATCCATCTTGGGCATCATCACATCCAGAATGATTAAATCGTAGCGTTTGGATTCCGCCTTTTTGCTGGCTGCCAGCCCATCGCTCACAAAATCGATAGAGAAGCCCATCAATTCCAGGTCAAGCCGTAGCAGATCAACGATTTCGGCATCATCATCGGCGACCAGTATTTCAACCATTCAACTCATTCTCCTATCTCGGGACGGTAAGGTGTCTTTTTTCATAGTGACGCTTCTGGAAGGTGATTGGTTTCATCCTTATTTTAAATGGCGGGCCGAGCCATACCCTGTTTTACTACAAAAGCAGTTTTTTTGCCTACCGTTTTTTTAAACCTGTCCTTCCGATATACTACATCCAATTCCGTAATAAGTGGAAGGGTTTGTTGATGCTACGGGGCGTTCGTGGAGCCACTACCGTAACCGAAAATCAGGCTTCCCTGATACAATCTGCCGTATCGGAACTGATACAGGAACTGTTGACACGCAACCATATCCAGGTGGATCGGATTATCGGCGTTTTCTTTACCGTTACGCCGGATCTGGATGCGTTAAACCCTGCCAAGGCCATTCGTAATGCCCGAAGTGACTGGGCCAGCGTACCGATGCTCTGCATGCCGGAAGCCCCCATGGCCGAGACCTTGCCGCACTGCATCCGTGTCCTCATCCAGTGGGATGCCGCCGGGGATTCAAATGGGCCAATTCCCGTGTATCTCTCTACGGCAAAACAGCTGAGGCCTGACCACTCCTAGAACCTGCTGTAACCAAACGCTGCAAATGGATAAGCAATTCTTTTTTTGGATGGATTTTATTTTACTAAATCTGTCGTAAAAGAGGTTACTATGGATCTATCGGTTTCGCGTCCACTCATACTTCGTCACAACGCCCACCCAAAACCCAAAAAGTTGTACGGAAATCATGTTCAATCAAAGGATACTTTTTCCATTCGATTTGCAGCCCTTGTTGGCCCTTTTGCAAAAGATGACCCTCATAAGATTGCAACGATGTTAAATAGTTATGATGAAAAACAGTTTGGGGATTTTGTAGTCCATTTTGCGGATCTCACTCCTGATGAAATGCTGAATATTTAAAGAGCCTGAGTTTGCTTCGCACCGATCAGAATCAATATTACATACCTCTGCCACTTGCCATTATAGAGCAAGTTTATTATCACGCTTACAGATGGCCTGATGGACAGGTAGCCCATCCAAAGCTTGAACAGGCCCTGCAAATCAATGCCAGGATGCTTGCACCCAGTGAAGTACTGTTGATGGGACTTTGGCGCAAACACAATTCCGATGCTGCAAGAGAGGGAGAAATACCACCAGGAAAAAGTTTCTTCTCCGATATCGCCAATTTTTATGAACCTACCGTGCTTGAACAGATAAAAGCTCAACCAACAACTATCGAACTGATGCATCATTTATATGATGCGCGTAAAAAGTTTAAAGGCGAACGTTCTCAGAACTTTTACAATACATTAATTGCGCACCATCGCCCCATCGCGCTTAAAGATATTAAAACCCAGCCAATAACCCCTGAATTGATGAAGCAGGTTTTAGAAAATATCAAAGAAAGCACGGACGAGCCTGAACGCTCATTCTGGAATACTGTATTTGACCAGCAACGAGAACGCGTTTTGCAACAATATATCGAAATGCCGACCAGTTGGGATTTAATATCCGAGCTGTACAATGCCAAATTTGATCTAAACACGCTACAAGCAACGCAGTTTTATCAAGCCGCTATACGGCATCACCAGCCTATTCTTCTCGATACCGAAAAGCAAAAACCTTCTAATTTTGAGACTTTAGACCCATTTTACCGAAGAAAAGCAATGCTTGAGGAAGGACCTGCCAGGTGGGGGGCGGATGCTGAGGTGGCCCAAAAAATGCGGGAACGTGATGCAGCAGAACTAGCGTTAATCCAGAGCGTCATCGACTACCATCAGCCAAAAGCAATGGAAGAATGCAGGCAAGCACCTTCAACCGTGTATTTATTGGGAAATCTGTATCGTTACCTGGAGCGCAACTCAGAAAAAGCCAAAGCTATTTTACAGCCGCTAATTGAACACCATGAAGCTATTTTATTGTCGGAATGGCAAGGTAACGGCGATTCTGTTAGAACCGTTAGGGATGTTTTTGTCCATAGAAATCCTTATATCCCCCAAGGCATGACGATGTTTTACGATAAAGTCCTTGCCTTCCATCGACAGAAATTGTTGGCGGAACTCCAACAGCCTGGCGGTGCGGAATTGCAAGCGCAACTCCGCACAAAAGCAAAGCACAATATTAAAGAAGAAGAAGGTCAGTTTTTTGATGACCTCTTATTGGAACATGCGTTCCAGGCAAATCTTTACTAAAATCTCTAATAACTGTTATCCATTAAATTGGATGACATAAACCCCGTCTGCGCCAAAAAGGGATTGGCGGCATGGGTCTGGGGCAGGGTTTCGTCCATCATATTGGCGGAAAGGAAACCATTCTCCGGCAGGGCCTTGGTTTTAACCTGGAAACGATGCTTGGGCGGCCGCCCTGTCGCAAAGGAATACATGGAATCCCAGATAACGATGGGCAGCATTGCGGCATCCTTGAACATCGTCGTCACCCTGTCCCACATCGAATAAAAGAACCGGCTGACTGGGTTGCCGCCTCGGCCCTGTTGCGGCTGGGAGGGCATAAACACATCTTCCCGCAGCGTGTTGATGTTCGTCCGGAAGTAGGGCGTGGTGCTGCCCCCAACACCGGTCGAGGATGAAAAGCTGGGTCCGTTAAAACTGCTGGGTTGAATGCCCAAGATGATGCCCCTCTGAATCCATGATCCCCTTAGTTGTATAAAACCGGATTCCGGTGGCTTTGTGCCTCAGTTGTCTTTAGATTTTTAGATTTGATAAATTGAAACTGGAAAAATGGACGAACGAACCCATTTAACCGGACAGGCCATTTTGCGGTTTTTCCCGGAATATGCAGGCTATATCTTGCATTCGGAGGAATTGGGTTCGTTCGTTCCAAATGGATTTTTAAACCTGTTTCATTCCATGTAGGCCGTGTACGCCAGCATGGAATACGCCCCCTGCAAGGCGCGATACAGGGAGGCAAACTCGTCAACGGTCACTTCCAGCGTCCGGCCATCCACACGGGTGTAGAGTGGAGAGGTCATGGCGACATCGCAAGGCAGGGTGGTGGTAAAGGTGATGCGCAGCGTGTAGGGGCCAGTCAACTCCAGCAGGTTCATCTTCCACAAGGCAGGGGCCTGCACCGCCTTGCCCACCAGGTCGCGGTAGCACTTCTCCAAGTGGTCGCGGGAGACGGACAGCGCCGCAGTGGTTGAAATGCCGGCCTTGGTTTCAATCGTCTTGAGGTTGGGAATCAAGGCGTGGATCTCGTCGCAGAACGCCTTGTCCCCACTGCCCAGGATCACCGGCACCCGGTGAACCAGACTGGCGTACAGGGCGTTGATGCCGCCCTCCCCGTAGGAAACGCCGTTAACCTGTACATCAAACAGCTTGGAGTGGAACGTATGGTTCAGCACACCGTTCTCCGCTCCGGCCTTGGCATGATAGCCCACGAAGATCACCCCGTCGAACGCGCTGTCCAGCCCTGCCATCATCGCGCACAGCTTGGGCTTGCCGGAGAGCAGCTGCGCCCGGTGGGAGAGACTATCCAACCGAAGGTTGGTCATGGCGTTATGGGCATCGTTCACCACAATCTCGGCCTCCGGGTCGTGGCCCAGGATGCCGTCCGCAATGGTGTTAATCTCCCAGGCCATCTGCGCCACCGCCCAGTTGTAGCCGGTCAGGTCTTCCTTGGGGTAGCATTGCAACGGGCTAACCACCCCGCAAAGCCCTTCCATATCGGCAGAAATGAAGATACGGGTCATATAAGGCGTTGGTTCCTCAATCTTGATGGGACTAGCCGGTGGGCTCTTCGTTTTGCTTGGGCGCTTTGGCCAGGGAGGACTTCACCTTGTCCAGCGTGCTTTGGCCCACGGTTTCCAGGTCAGCGGCAATCTGGCGGCCGCGCTCCATTAATTCTTCCCGGCGATCCAGCGCGCGCACCTTGAGGTCTTCAGCGCGGGTTTTCACGTCATCCACCGAGCGATCCACCCGGTCTTTAAAATCGTTGCCAATCAGTCGGCGGGTTTCTTCACCGCTGCGGGGGGCCACCAGCAGGGCGATAATCGCGCCCAACGCGCCACCCAGAACAATCCCACCCAAAAAACGACCTGCACTCATATTATTACTCCTTCAACTGGTTTGCTTAAAGCTTTAACATCTCTTTTTCTACGGTGAAGAGGGAGGCCCTTGGAACGAACGGTTAATGCCGGACAGCAGCGACTTGGCGCCAGCGGAAACCTGCTCCGCCCCCTTGCGCATAGCGGGCGCGGCCTGATGCAACGCGTTGCCAAGCTCCAACATCCCGGTGGAGGCTTGATGCCCAATTGTTTCCAGATGGATGAGCAGGTTGCGGGCTTCCTTCATCATCGGCGCCAGCTCGCCCGTGGCAAACCGCATAAAGTCCTGTGCGGAATGGATGAGGAAGGCCAGCTTAAACAGCACGACCACCAGCCCTACCGCAACCGGAACCAGCAGCACCATGCTGATAATGATGAGAATCTGGAGCAATTGCTCGGTGCCTGCGGTTAAATCCATCTATCCGTAAAACTCCCTCTTACAAAACGGGCTATAACAGCCTAGTAATCGTATTGGCCAACCTCACGCTCTTCACGCAGCTTGGCTTCGGCCATTCGCTGGGCCTGTCGGCGCTGGTTGCGCTGCTCCCACTGGTCTGCAATGCCCACTTTGGTCTTATCGACGATTTGGCGGTACTGCCCCTTGGAGCGCGACCAGCCTTCGTTCAGCTCATCCGGGAGGTTTTTGACCACGCGCTGGATATCGCCCTGCAAATCCCTGCCCGGCTTGGGGGCAAACAAAATGCCAGCAACGCCACCTGCGAGAAGGCCCATCATCAGCCCCACCGCAAAATCCAGTCCGTAGTTTTCGTTTGCTGCTTGTCGATTCGTCATAATCACATCTCCTGGATTACCACTGTTCAAATCTAGTGTAGAGAAATCACTGAATATCAGCAACTAGATTATTGTTTTATTTTTCCCATCCAACGCAATCCCGTAAACATGCCGCGCACCCACAAAGGCAAACGGTTGCCAAGGAGCCTGGCCACTTGCTGAACCTGGTCTCCCACTTGCTTGCCAAACAGCAACTGGTGGAAGAAGTCTGACCGAAGCGCGACCATGCCAACGCGAAGGCCTTGCAGAACCAGCTCGCCTTTGGTCAGCCAGATATAGGCGTACACAATGCCAACCAGACACAGCAGTTCCAGTACAATCACAATCAGGAAAAACAGGATCATCATCGGCATGGTATTCCTATTGTACCCGAACTTGCAGGGAAACAAGCTGATACGGTTGTAAAGTCAGCTTGCCGGTTGAGGGCATCGATAGCGGCGAACCGGCAAGGTTTACAACCTGCTGAAGCTGCGCCTGGGGATCCAACGTCACTTGGGTTTGCTGCGGGGTTTCCGTAGGGTTATACAGCCGGATAAGCCAAGAAGTGCCGCCGGAAACCGGCTGGATGGCCGTATGATGGACAGCGGGATTATCCAGCGTAACAAACGAACCCATTTTCGCCGATACCGCTGCGCCAGAACGGGATGGGTAGTCAAAACCGTACACTGCGCCGTAAAACTGATCCGCCTGGTGATAGGCGGCGGCCACATCGAACCCTGCCCGCCACGCATAATGGCAATGGAAGGTGCGGTTAAGGCACTGGCCTTCCGGTGTGGGTAACGGCGGGCCGGCATGGCTGCCGCGCACTTCGGTCCGGTCGCTGGAGAGCATGCCAAAGCCACGGTGTAGCGTGAGCTTAAGCAGGTTGCCTTCCACCTCGTACTCCGTCAAGCCTTCGGTCGTCAGCGTTTGGCCGTCGAATCCGATAAAGCGTTGGATCGGCCCGGCCTGCACCGGCAGCTCTTTCAACCGTGGCGCCGGCATATGCTCCTGGATGCGGTAGGCGGGGTCATACGCACGGGTAATGGGGGCAAAGTGCCCTTCCGCCACCACCTGGGTGATGGGCTCCGCTGCCGGGAAGATGACCTGGATTTTATGATCCGGCGTGTTGTTGGTAAAGCGGGTATGGAACACCAGTTGGTTGCTCCCGGCATCCAGGGACAGGGTTGTCTCCACTTTCAGATCGATATTGGGGAAGCGCCACATCAGTTCAATCGCCCCCCTTAACTGCCCGAAGATAACTTGGCGGCTGGATTCCAAGACAGCCTGTTCCGGCTCGGCACCGGGAATCGGGGCGGCATTGTAGGAATCTCCCTGCTCCAAGTTACGCCAGACTTGGTGCGTTTTGGAAATCACGCGTCCCGTGGTCTTCTCCTGAATGGTAAGGCTCCCATCCGCTTCCACCCGGACGGATAACAGGGCATTCTCGAGCGTCCTGCCGGAAGTGGTCACCTGATCTGCCGGATGTGCGGGGGTTTGGGTCACTTGGTAGCCATGGGCTGGGACATTCTCCACCCAGATGAGTGAACGACGCTTTAGCGCCTTGTTTTCCGACAAGGGTAAAATGTTGACATCCAGCAGGAAAGTGTCATCCAGCATCTCTTCTTCGTAAAGCACCTGGGCCTGGGGCACCGGCTCCGGCACAGGCCGCGAGAGCGGATAAGTCTGCTCGATTTCCATTACGCCGGTATAAGGCACATCACCCAGGTTCATCAGGAGTAAGTGCCCTTCCGGCTGAAGGGTTTGCGCCAACGCGTGGTGCGCATCCCGCAGCATGGCCTGGGACAACTGGTCAATCTGCTCGAAGCGGTTTTCATTCTCCCGATGCACACTGTCCACGCTGCATCCGCAGATGCTATCGTGCGGGTGGTTCAGCAGCAGCGTCTTCCACAGGAAATCCAGTTCCGCTTCCACCGCCATGGGTTTGCCCAGGCAACTCAGCCAGAACAGCAATTGCTCCAAATGTTGGGCCAGGCGCCACTCCAGGCGACGGTTCCACTGCTTCAGGTACATGCGGCTGGAAAAGACGCCCGGTAGTAAATAAGCCCCTTCCGGCTGGCGAAGCTCGCCGAACAGGGTATCCAATACGGATTCTTCCATACGGGCCGCCTGCTGCATAAACCGATCCGGCGTTACCGTCTGGGCTGCTGGGGCCATTTCGGTCAGCAGCTCCGGTGCATCCGGCACTACACCCAGGTGATCCGCCCCGATGGGAAACAGCATCGGCTCCCCGTTGCGCTCCAGGGTGGAGACTTTGGAAAGCCAATTGTTGAAGGCCGTCTTCTTCTCGTCCAAATCCTTTCCCATATGGAAGGTGTTCTGGAAATAGCCTTCCGTCAGGTGGTACGTAAGGACGCTATCGCCAGAAGGCGATTGCCAGAGGAAAAACGGGCTGCGTTCGCTGACGCCGCGCCATACAATGGCCGAAGGGATTTCAAACTGCTTCAGCACCATGGGGATATCCGCGGAATGCCCGAACGTATCCGGCAAGTACCCGGTAAAAGAGGTTTCCCCAAACGCCTTGGAAATGGCAATGCCGCGCTGGAGGTTGCGAATAAGGCTCTCGCCGCTGACCAGGAATTCATCCGGCATCACATACCACGGGCCGATATTAACGCGCTCGTCGCGAATCAGTTTTTCCAGGCGGGCCCGCCGGTCGGGCCGAAACTCCAGGTAGTCTTCCAGCAGCACGGTTTGGCCGTCCAGCGTAAAGCAGGGCAGGCTGTTATTTTCCAGGCTTTCCAAAACCCCATCCACCACTTTCAGCAGCCGGTGCTGGTACTCCCGAAATGGCAAATACCACTCCCTGTCCCAATGCGTGTGATAGTAGACATATAACGGATGTGACATCGGCTTGCCTGCTTTCTCTCAATAATCAACCTTTCCACCATCATAATCCATATCACTGCCAGGGGGTTACAGCCAATTCTACAAGGCGGGCATGTTGCCGTATAATTGTTAAGAAATGAAAAAATTCGATTGAATCACAACGCTTTCCCGTCCAAAAAAATCTTGAGGACGCTTTATACGAATGCACAGGGGGAAATCTTAAAAGGACGTAACTCGTCATGGTGTATTCCAGAGGACTCAACATGCAACCGATGCCCGGATACGGCCCTATGGCGCCGCGGTTGATGCCGCAGCCACAGCAGCCCAATCCGCAACAGGCCGTTGCGCCCGTCCCTGGGAATGACCCGGCGACGCAAAGTTTAATCAGCGCCATGGGGCTTACCCCGGATCAGTTTAAGGCCCTGCAAAGCCAGGTGCCGCCGGAAGCATTGAACCAGGCCATGCAACTGATGCGGGATCCGCAATTTATGAAGCAGATGGCCGAGATCGACCAACTGGCGAGAGAGGGTAAAATCAGCCCGGAGCAATTAAACCAGATGATGATGGGCATGGCGGGCATGCCTGGCATGCAGCCAATGGCGGGTATGCCGATGATGATGCCGCCCGGTATGTCGGACTTTAAGCCCAGCAACCTGATTAAAACCGGTATCCTGGCCACCGTGATGGGTTTAGGCTCCAGTTGGGCCATTAACAAGTTTATGGAAACCGACATGCTGACCACCAGCAAAGGCAGCGCGATGGAGCAATTCCTGCGCTGGCTGGAACAGCAAAAACCCATCCAAAACATGAACGATACCTGGAATAAAAACCTGGCCAAGCCGGATGCGCCCAATAAGCCCTTTAGCACGTGGAAACGGCTGGATGTGCAATTCAAACCGGATGAAATCCGCGAAAATTACTATCGCACCTATTTTGGCGATAAAGGGCATTATATTACCCGAACCGGCAACTTCCAGCGCAAGCATATTCGCCCGTTCTTCCGCACGCTGGAGAAAAACCTGCCCAAGAGCCTCACGAATGCCGTTAGTAACGGCATCCCGCAAAACGTCCGCGATTTCATCATGGGCAACTCCAAGGATTTAAAAACCCTGCTGCGTCAACATCCCAATGTGCTGTCCCATATCCAGGGCGCGCGCCATTACTGGGAAATCTCCCAGGCATTCGACAGCAGCCCCGTCCACTTCCTGCCGGAGCGCATCCAGGATCTGGTTCGCAAGGAAACCGAGGGTGGCTTCTTCCGCCGCTCCCTGATTAATCCCATCATTAACCTGGTGCCGCAGGGTATTCGCCAACAGGTTTCGCAAATGTTGCCCAAGGGTGTTGTGGAGTACTTCCGGGGTAATGGCTCGCAGATGACCTTGCAGCAACTGGATAAGCTGGCCCAGAAGGAAATGTTGCTGGATCGGCTGCGCTTTCTGGCAAAAACCGGCGGCAAGGTGCCGGATAACCTGGCCCAACAACTGGATGCCTTCTTAAGCCAGTATGTTAAAGATGCAAAGCATGTCAGCGATCAGTATAGCCATAACTTAAAGGCCCTGCTCAACAGTTCCGGCAAGCAAGGCAACGAAGCGTTGAAAAAGTCCCTGGCGAAAGCCCTGGGCTTAAGTGAAAATGCCTCCGCCAGCGCCATCCGGGATGCGATGAAAAAGGAAATCAATTACAAACCCGTGTGGGAACACCTGAAGCACTCCGGGCAAAAGCTGGTTGGCCGCCTGGACGACCTGAAGCTGGATGAGGCCAATGCCTCCAAAGTAACCTTGGGCCAGGTGAATCGCCACTTCCGCAAGCACCATATCATCAACAAGATGCAGCAGAATGGTGTCGCCGGCAAGCTGCGCGGGCTGCTCGCCGGGTTTACCAAGCGCGCCAGCTTTATCGAGCGCAATTACACCGAACTGCTGACCAACGAACACCAGTTTATGAATTACCTGCGCAGCCGGAAAATAGGCCCTGTTGGTCGTTTTGTCGCCCGTTTCTTCCATACGTTGCGCCGCATCTTTAATGGCGATGTAAGCAAGATGGCCGCAAAGAACGGCTCTCCCATGCTGAACCGTTTGGTTGTGAGCCTTGGTATCTTTGGTTTTGGTTTCCTGGGCTTCTTCCGCTCGCCAAAAGAGAGCCGTTGGGCCAGCCTGTTCGAAAACCTGTCTGCGGGCATTGGCGGCTACCTGGGCTTCCAGATTGGGCAAAATTTTATCTCCGACTTGGGCTTATTAATTCGAAACCCAATTGTCGGCCGGATCATGAACAAGCGGATGCTGGGCTTCCTGCCAACGGTTGGCGGTTTCCTTTCCGAACTTCTGATTCCCGGTTTGGTGGTGGGCGGTCTGTTCAGCACCGTCGGCAGAAAGATTTCCCACGCCATCTTCGGCAATCCCACCAAGATTGAAAACAAGCTGAAATATGAGGCGGACAAGAAAAAGCTGGAGTCCCAGCCGGTCAGCACCCAATCCGGTCTATTCAACCAGCTTCGCAAGGGCAATACCCAGTTTCCCGGTGTGGTTCCCCACGTTAAGCCCTTCTATCCGGACTTAACGCCTTTAACCCTTCAGAATGTGGGCCTGGCCCCAGCGGACATTGCCCGTAACGAACTGGCCATTGCGTCCGACCAGAGCGCCGAACACGCCGCAGAGCATCTGGGCCAGGACAATGTCTGGCAATTCGGACGCGAGTAATCTTCCTTTCTGTTTCACCTACTGTTGTTGATAGGACTTTAAGGTTAAAATAAACATCAACCGTTATCGTTTTTAGGATGAGAGGGCAAGCGGATGGCAGTGAAAGAACTGGCGGCGTTACGTGAATTGGTGGGGGAAATTCAGGATCTCAACAGCGCACAGCATTTACTGGGCTGGGACATGGAAACCTATATGCCGGAAAATGGTTCCGAAGGACGCGCCAAGCAACTGGCAACCCTGTCCAAACTATCCCATAATATGATGACCTCGGCGCAAATGGGTGAACTTCTGGCCCAATTGCGAGACACAAAGATGTTCCAACAGCTGGAATGGCTTGACCAGGCCATCGTTCGGGAAATCGGCAAGGAATACGACCGGGCCAAAAAGCTGCCCGTTTCCCTGGTGCAGGAGATGACAGAAACAACGGCCAAAGCCCATAAAATCTGGGTGGACGCGCGAAGGGCCAATGACTTTCAGCAATTTGCCCCCGTTTTAAGGGAGATTGTTCGGCTGAACCGTCAGATGGCCGATGCGCTCGGTTATCAAGGGTCGCCTTACAACGCCCTAATGGATTTATACGAACCTGGGCTGACGACAGAGCAGGTTGATGCCCTGTTTGCCAATTTGAAGCCGGAATTGATCGCCCTGGTCAAAGCGATCAGCGAATCGCCGGTAAAGCCAGATGTGAGCATGCTCAAGCGGGTTTCTAACGTGGAGAAGCAATGGCAGTTCAGCGAAATGGTGATCCAGCGCATGGGCTTCGATCTGGAAAGCGGGCGTCTGGATAAGGCCCCGCACCCGTTCTGCTCCGGCATTGGCATGGGGGATGTGCGGCTGACAACCCGCGTGTTTAAGGATGACTTACTCTCATGCCTGTTTTCCACCATTCACGAAGCGGGCCATGGCCTTTACGAGCAGGGAGTGGACAGCGCCTTGGCCAGAACGCCCCTGACGGGCGGCGCATCATTGGGCATTCACGAATCGCAGTCCCGGATGTGGGAAAACGTGATTGGCCGCAGCCGGCCTTTCTGGAAGTATTTCCTGCCCAAGCTGCGTAAAGCGTTTCCGCGGCAGTTGGGGAGTATCACGCTGAATCAGTTTTACCAGGCGATAAATCGCTCCCAGCCTTCGTTCATCCGGGTGGAATCCGACGAGGCAACCTATAACCTCCATATCCTGCTGCGTTACGAAATTGAAAAAGACTTGATCGAAGGCCGAATTGAAGTGGAAGACATCCCGGCGTTGTGGAGCCGCAAAATGCAGGAGTATTTTGGTATTACGCCTCCCAATGATGCCCTTGGCGCGTTGCAGGACGTCCATTGGTCCGGCGGCATGTTCGGCTATTTCCCCACTTACACCTTGGGCAACCTGTATTCCGTACAGTTTTACAACCAGGCCAAAAAGGAAATTCCCAGCCTGGAAGACCAGATTGCCAAGGGCAATTTCAAGGCGCTGAAGCAGTGGCTGAATGAGAAGATCCATCGTTACAGCCGGGCGGAGCTACCGGAGGAAATCGTCCGTCGTGTTACGGGCGAGCCGCTTAATGCGCAATACTTCGTGGATTATTTGTGGAACAAGTACGGGGAGATTTACCAGTTTCAGCGGTCAACCGCGCAAACGGCCCCGGCGTTAGCCTAAAGTCAGGAAAAACTGCTTGTTCATCTATATCCATCTGCCGTTCTGCCTGTCCCACTGCATTTATTGCGATTTTTACGTAGAACTCAAAGCAACGGAAGATCGCCGGCAGGCGTACTTGAATGCCCTGAAGCAGGAGATAGCGCATTACCTGGGCCAGGCAACCCACTGTAGCCCAATCCGGACAATCTACCTGGGGGGGGGAACGCCTGCCCTGTTTCCTGCGGAAGAGATTGCAAGCCTTCTCTCGCTGTTGCAATCGTTTGCCCCATTTGCGCCGGATGCGGAAATCACGCTGGAAGCCAATCCGGAAGGCATGGCGTCTTTACCTTCGGACTACCGGCAAACTGGGGTTAACCGGCTTAGCATTGGGGTGCAGTCACTCCAGCCGAATGAATTGAAACGTCTCTCTCGCGTCCATTCACGGGATCAGGTATTCCGGTTCCTGGATCAGGTTCGGACTGCGGGGTTCCAAAATATCTCCATCGACTTGATGTACGGCATTCCGGAGCAAACGATGGAAACCTGGCAAGATACTTTGAGTCAGGCAGTTCAACTCCCCATTGAGCATATTTCGATGTACGGCCTGAAGGTGGAGGAAGACACGGCCCTGGATACACTCATTCGGCAAGGGCGTATGGCCTTGCCCATGGATGAAGACACGGTGGATATGTACGAGTTCGCGGTCAATTATTTAGCCCAGCAAGGCTTCCAGCTTTATGAAATCAGCAACCTCTCCAAACCCGGCTTTGAATCCAGACACAACCTGAACTACTGGGATAACAACGAATTCTGGGGGTTTGGCGTCAGTGCGCATGGCTACATCAACCAGGTTCGGTATGAAAACGCCCGGAACTTACAACATTACCAAACGAACCCAATACTGCGGGTTGAAAACCATTTCTGCACCCCGCAGGAACAGCTTGAGAATGCGCTCATCTTTGGGTTACGAAAGCGTGCCGGGGTGAGCATCGTGGAATTGGAACGCCGATATTCGGTTGATTTTGAGAAACAGTATCTCCCCCGAATCCAACGCTACCTGGATACGGGTTATCTGCATCTGGAAGATGGTTTTTTAAAGCTGGATCCCAAGGCCATCCCGGTGAGTAATGATATTTTATCGGCTTTTATGGATTAAGCTTAGGCGCAGCGAACCGAAAACTGGTTTTCTTCGATCTGCTTGAGCAGGAAATCCGTACTTTGGTGAATCACCGGCTGAGGGGATCGCTTCAGGCGCTCCAACCCGGCAACCAGTACAGGCACGTCATCATACCAGCGATGCCCGGCATACTGGCAGGGACTCTGCTTTGGGATGGAGCGGTAATCCAGGTAGCGGTTCAACCGCTGGCCCATCATTGCCTGCTGGTCGCGCGGCATCAACTGGAGCAGCTTTAGCACGAAAGCCAGCCCCGGATACGGATCATACCACCGGCAATGTTGGTACACGAAACTCTAACCTTTCACCTAATCCGCCTGATTGGTTTTATTATAGCGGTATTCTGCAAAGGTGGTAAGCGTCAAGGTTGGGGATTTGTGGAGAAGATACCCGAGCGGAGCGCCTCAGCCATTTTCTGCGTCAGATGCGCCGTATCGAACAATGTTACCCCGGTTGCCCCGGAGGTCATGGCAGAGTACACCTGTTCCACCACTTCCGAGGGGTTGTTGCCGTTAAACGGGCCGAATATCCCTGTGACAACCGGCAAAGCCGTCATCTCTTTGAGCCGTTCCGTATCCATGGCAATTGCTTCCGTCGAGCTGGTCAGCGTCATCGGCGCCAGGAAATCGACCCAGCCCTTTTTCGTCCACCCCAGCCAATCCTGGTGCTTGCGCTCCAGCGCCTCGGCCGGGCTGGGGAAAATGGCGGCTGAAATCGGCATTTGCGGCCGCCTGGATTTAATCAGGCCGTGGGCTTTCTCGACGAAGGCATCGACTTGGGCGGTTTTAAACCGGGCCCACTCTTCCCAAAGTTGAGGATGCTCGGTTGGCGTAATTTCGGCGGGATCAAAGCCGGTTTTGGCCTTGAAAGCCTGACGCGCTGCCGGGGAATAGCCCCAGGAAGTGGCGACATAGGCAATCTTATTAGGCGGAAAACTCGATGGATAGCGGATATAATCCAACTGGAAGCCATCCACCGGGTAACGGGTGATGATCTCATCAATCAGATCCAGGACAAACTGTTGGGCTTCCGGGTTGGCCGGATCCAGGAAGAACGCACCCGGCTCCAGGGTTGAGGGTGGCAGGCTGGCTTGATTCAAGGCGGAGCGCTGGATATTGGCCCATTCCGGATGGGCGTTAAGGATGGAGCCCTTGGTTTTATCGTACTGGGTGTTGCCGGCATAAAACGTCTGGAACCAGACATGGACTTTCATGCCGCGTTTATGCGCCTCATCCAGCCAGATTTTCAGCAGGTCGCCCTTGCTGTCGGTCAACTGGAACGGCAGCTTCTGGGCGATGTTGTATTTCTTAAACGTTTGGGACGGAAAAATCGGATCCCCGTGGAGGTAAGTTTCCAGGTTGATGGTGTTAAAGCCACCCTTTTTCAGCATATCCAGCGAATGGGCAATTTCCTTGGTGGAGGACTCGCTGGGACGGTGCCAGATGGCCCTGGGCGCAGTAGAGGCAACAGGGGGATAAGCGGCCCACAGGTAAGGGCGTAACGCATTTTGCAAGTCCACGGCTTCCTGCGCAATATCCTGATCGGTCATTTGCAGGTTTCTCAGCTTCAGGATGTCCAGGCGATAATCCAGTTCGTACGGGATTTTGCCTTTCGGCAGGTTTTGAATCTTGCTGACCATTGTATCCAACTGGTAGAGATAGGTGTCCCGGTCAATATGGCTAACGATCTGGTCACCCTGCATTTCGACCTTGCTGCCGATTGGGGCGTTTTGCAGCAACCATTCCCGCGCCTTGCCGTGGCCGCTGAGGACATAATCGAACGGCTCCTTAGGAATCAGGCTGTTGGCGCCGCCATGTTCTACCACGCGCCCGTCCTTCACGGTTACTTCAAACCCGAATTCGTTGGTGCCCGTAGTAGGCTGGCCAAACGCGCCGGTGTACATAATCAACTGGTTGCCGCCGCGAAAACCGGGGAATCCGGCCCCAACAGGGTTATTCTGCGGGTTTGGGTTGGTCACGTTCAGCTTGGCCGTGCTGGTGTAGGTTAAAGCGGGCGTCAGCTCAAACTCCGCGCCGGGTTTGAATTGTTCCAATAGTGTGTTGCGCTTGCTATCCGTCGCGGATAAAACGACCCCATCCGCCGGGATGGCCAGATTGCCGCAATTAGCGAGAGTTTCTTCCTTCTGACACTCAAAGACGCTTCGGACTTGCTTCACCCGGTAGCGGTTCTTCGCATTCGGCACTTTTTCCGCCGAAACTTCAACGCCATAAGGATTGGTGCGGGTGGAAGGGCCGTACTCCGGCGTGTAAATAACCAGGCTGTTGCCTTCGCGCTTCTGGTTAACGGTGGAAACCTGTACATCCTCGCCCTGTGGGGACTTGAGGAAATAACGCACTTCCGCAGAGGCGTCCTGGTGAAACAAACTCATGGATAATGTGAGCAAACCGGAAAAAATAACAGCAAAACCGCGACGGTTCATTGGACTCAACCCTCTTACTGACTTTGTTGTGCTTTAAGGATAACTTAGGACGCTTCCTTTCTCAAATATTCGATAAGGCCTTTCACCGAGATGCCGGTCGCATTTCCATCCTTGGCGTCGCCGCCGGCAATATCCATGTGCGCAATGGGCACGTCTCCGGCAAAGCTCATCACAAATGCGCCTGCCGTCAAATGCCCGCGGTTGCGCCCTTTTGATGTATTGGACAGATCGGCGGCATCCCGATCGCTTTTAATATTGTCGAAATCCTCTTCCAGAAGTTCCAGCTTCTGCACCGTTTCACCGACTGACTTGGATCGCTTCTCAATCCGATCCAGCAGGGCATCGTCGCTTCCCATCAGCGCGATACAGTTGCCTACGGCAATCCCGGCAGCCCCGGTCAAGGTGGCAATGGTCACAATCTCATCCGGGCCATCTTCCACGGCATAATGCACGGCATCGGCCAGGGTCACGCGGCCTTCGGCATCCGTATGGCGAATCTCAATCTTTTTGCCGTTGGCGGAATCGATAATACTATCGGGTAAGTAGGCTTCCTCACCAATCAGGTTGCGCGTGGCGGCGATATATGCTGTTACCTTGATGCCTTTTAACTTGAGCGTTGCAATGGCCTGAATACAACCCAAGACGGTTGCAGCGCCCGTCATGTCAAATTTCATATCGTTCATATAGTTGCCGGTCTTCACCTGAACCCCACCAGTATCGAAGATGACGCCCTTGCCTACCAGCGCAATATTCCGCTTGATTTTGCCGCTTGGCGCATACGTGACCTTGATAAACCGGGGCGGATCGACGTGGGCCGCGCCCTGAGCCACCGCCCAGAAAGCGGGCATTTCCGTGCGAATGCGTTCCAGGTCAGCAATCACCTCTACGGAGACATTGGGTAGTTTTGCCAGTTCTCGGGCAGCTTCGGCCAAGGTTTCCGCCCTCTTCAGGTTTGCGGGCATATTGGCTAAATCCTTGGTAAAGGATTCCGCCATGGCCATGGCCACCGCTGCATCCAGTTCTTCCTGATGAACACGTCCGTTTAAAGAGGCTAGCTTGACCTGTTCCAGCTTATGGACTTTCTTCTCACCGGCTTCCCTGGTTTTGTAGGTGGATTGGATTGCCGAAAACACGGCCGCCTGGAGGGCTTGCACTGGGGAGAGCTTGGGCCCTTCATCCGGCAACACAACCGTTGCCGCAAGGATGTCCTTAAACCCGTAACTGTCTTTCAGGCCAGCGCCTAACGCCTTGGTCGCTTTGTTGATGTCCAGCTTGTCCGTGGTTCCCATGCCAACCAAAACCACCCAGCGGGCTTTTAAATCCCCATGATTTCCCACGCGGAAAATGCGTTTTTTAGCCAAATCCGCTTTAAAATTCTCTTCCGCCAGGGTTTCCCGGATATACCCGTTAAAATGGTCGTCAATAGACTGATGGAGTGGCGTCCAAACCAGCTTTGCGCCATTATCTTCTTCCGCATCCGGCCGGCTTTTCTTTCCAGGCTTCCCTTTTGGCTTGCTCGGCTCTGCCGCCTTCTCCTGAAAGACGGGAACCACCAGAATATCGGTTTCAACTGCCGTTAAGTCCTGATTCTCGGCAACCCTTTCAAAACGCGTGGAAAAACTGCCCATAATACTATCCTTCTTCTCTATCAGTTTTGACGGTGACTTTATTGTATGCAATTCTCCCCTAAAAAGGGTAAAAAAGAAGCCCATTCAACAGAAAACAACGGATATGATCGATAATGAAGACAATTCGGTTGGTTACAGTTGAGGTGACACAGCATGGATTCCCTGGTTCCCGTTTGCCCTTTAATCAGCACCCGCAGCGGTGTTTTGGAATTATGCCTGGGGGAGCAGTGTGCCTGGTATGTCGCCCCGGTTCGTAAATGCGCTTTGTACGTTATGGGCCATAAAGGCGCCGTTGAATTACAACAACTCCAAAAACCCCAAGCCGGCCATTAACGCATACCTTACAAAAAGGGTCGGCCCAGGGCAGGAACAGGCTAAACTTATAATTAGGAATTATCAGCTCTCGTGCGCGCCATGAAAGAGTTGATGGCTTTGTTTCACGAAGATCCAGCCCCATATCCTCCCAGGAGGAGTGCGGGTTTAAGATCACACAGGTTGAAGAAAAAATAACTGGCCGAGCGCAGCGGCACAGCCGCAAGCGAAGGCCAAAAATAAATGAAGGGTCGGTCCAGGGCAGGAACAGGCCCTGGATCCTTATCAAACTTTTTACGCTTCAAACGCCACAGCCAATCCTTCGCCAGCTGTGTAATCTTTCTCAGGCAGTTCAGTATTTAAACCACTTTTGTGCTAGGATACTGCCATTATGAAAGCACGGACTGTATCTCGCGAACTCGCCCTGTTTGCCCTCTTTCAAATGGATAAGAAAGGGGATAAATTTGCGTTAAACCGCCTCAACTTGCAGGAATTGATTATCAATACGGTTAGAAGCCTCTCCACCCTGGCCGAAGAGCAGATAGAGTCAGTCGGCTCGGAAATTGCCAGCTTTCGGGACTACCTGATTGATTATGAGATTGATCATCCCGAGAACCTGGAGTTGCCGATTGATATCCCAACCCGTCCGGTGGCACTGGCCACCACCAAGGATATGATGAACCGCCTGGAGAAGCTGCTGCAATCGATTGACAACTTGCAGGAAGCCCTGGACGTGCCGGAAATCAAGGCGCTGGCCGAGCGGGAAGACATCCAGAACTATGCGATGATGCTGGTTCGGAACGTGTCGACGCACCAGGCCGAAATTGACCAGCTCATCGGCGGCGCGGCGGAAGGCTGGAAAGTGGAGCGAATCCAGAAAATGGACTTGATGCTGATGCGCCTTGCCCTGGCCGAAATCAAATATGCCGAAAATGTGGACACCGCGACGGTCATCAACGAGATTTTAGAGCTGGCCAAACGTTTTACCACTGAAGAAAGCCGCAAATTTATCCATGGCATCCTGGGGAATATTACCGGCGAGCCGGTAGGGGCTGGAGAGCATGTTTAAGCAGCTGTTTGGCCTGGGAAAAAAAGGGGAGGAATCGCCTAACCCGGCTCAAACACCTCAGGCTGATGCACCCCAATCCGCTGTGCAAGAAGATGCAACCGGTGGACTGCAAAAGCTCAAGTCCGCCGTTTCCCTTACAGGCAAGGCCCTGGTGGGAAAAATCGTTTCGCTGGGCCATGCGGATGGCCGCTTGACGGAAGACGAACTTGATGAAATTGAGGAAACGTTGATTCGGGCGGATGTGGGCATGGATATGGCCATTGAGATGACCGAACACATCCGTAAAAACCCGACCATCCACTCGCAGGATAAGTTACGGGATTTTCTGCGCAGCGAATTCAGCGGCATCCTGGCAAACGTCCCGGAAGCAACCCGCCTCAAGCACCAAAAAGGCAAACTGAACCTTTACCTGGTGGTTGGGGTTAACGGCGCCGGAAAAACCACGCTCATCGGCAAGCTCGCCAACCGCTTCAGGCAACAGGGCGAAAAAGTCATTATCGCCGCCGGGGATACCTTTCGCGCAGCAGCGGAAGATCAGCTGGAAGTTTGGGCCCAACGCGCCCAGGTTGACCTGGTTCGGTTGGACAAGGCGGACTCCGCAGCCGTCGTGTTTGAAGCGATTGCCAAGGCCAAGGCGGAACAGGCTGATGTCCTGATTATTGATACGGCGGGCCGTCTGCAAAACAAGTTCAACCTGATGGAAGAACTGCGTAAAGTCAAAAAAATCATCGACCGGGAAGCGCCAGCTGATATTGTGTATGAATCCCTCCTGGTGATTGACGCCACCACAGGCCAGAATGCCCTGCGCCAGGCGGAAGTCTTTCACGAGGCGGTGCAGCTGACGGGCGTGGCCCTCACCAAGTTGGACAGTTCCGCCAAGGGCGGCATTATCTTTAACATTGCCAAGCAGTACCATCTGCCTGTAAAATTAGTCGGCGTTGGCGAAAAGATTGACGACCTGCGGGATTTTGATCCACATGCCTTTATTGACGCCCTGTTTGAACTGTAAGCTTTAAGGGTTTAGGTTTTATGTTTGATGAACTTTCTCAACGATTACAGACAACCTTAATGGGGTTTGGCGGCGATAAACAGCTGACACTGGAAAACATTGATGAAGCCCTGAAGGATGTGCGCCGTGCCTTGCTGGAGGCCGATGTGAGCCTGCGCGTGGTCAAGGCCTTTATCACCCGGGTTAAGGAGCGCGCCGAAGGGGAAGATATCATTAAAAGTGTGTCCCCTTCCCAACAGCTGGTTAAAATTGTACACGATGAGCTTGTTCAACTCTTGGGCGGCGAGAACAAGCCCCTTCACCTGGATACGGATCCTGCCGTATTGCTAATGTTTGGCCTGCAAGGCTCCGGTAAAACCACCACTTGCGGCAAGTTGGCCCTTCAATTGCGCAAAAAAGGCAAGAAACCCCTGCTTATCGCAGCGGATGTTTATCGCCCTGCCGCGATCCAGCAGTTAATTTCGCTGGGGAAACAGGTGTCGATTCCGGTGTTTAGCATCGAAGGCTCAACGAATGTTCTGGAAATCGCCCAGGGCGGTTTGCAATTTGCCAAGGAAAACGGCCATAGCCCCATTATCATCGATACCGCCGGCCGCTTACAAGTGGACACTGACATGATGGCGGAACTTCTGCTACTGGAGCGCATAACCAAGCCGCAGGAAAAACTGCTGGTGATTGACTCGATGACCGGGCAGGAAGCCATACACGTTGCGGAAACGTTTAATTCCCAGTTGGGCATTACCGGCATTGTACTGACCAAGCTGGATGGCGATACGCGGGGCGGGGCGGCCCTTAGCGTCGTTGAAGTCACTGGCCAGCCCATTAAGCTGGTGGGCACCGGCGAAAAAATGGATGCCCTGGAGCCGTTCTATCCGGAGCGGATGGCCACCCGAATCCTGGGAATGGGCGATGTCGTTTCATTGGTTGAACGCGCCCAAGAAGCAATTGACCTGGATGAGGCCAAGGCCCTTGAAAAGAAAATGCGCCGCTCGGAGTTTTCCCTGGAAGATTTTATGAAAATCCAGCGGACCATGAAAAAATTGGGTTCGCTCGATCAAATTCTCGGGATGTTGCCGATTCCGGGGATGAACAAGGAAACCCGCGAGATGCTGGCTCACGGGGGAGAAGCGCAACTCCGCAGAATCGAGTCGATTATTAATAGCATGACCATCGCTGAGCGCCAAAAGCCCGATATGATCAATCGCAGCCGCAAAGCCCGTATTGCCAAAGGCTGTGGGATGAAGGAAGAGGATATTACCGAATTCCTGAAGAATTTTGATATGATGCGCAAGATGATGAAGCAACTAACCGGCATGACCGACGATATGAAAAAGGGTAAAATGCCTGCCGGGATGAAGATGCCCAAGGGCGCAAAAATGCCCAAGGGCGCAAAAATGCCACCTTTCCCTGGCGGGGGGAAACCGCCTTTTCCATTTTAGTAAATCGAGTTATCCACTTTGCGTAGGGCCTGTTATATTGGATATATTGGGCTGTTATTGTACTTTTTAATAAATATGCCGAAACAACGTCATAGGTCTGCTCGGCCTTCAGGTCATCAATGTTAAAGGCAGGATGAACTCGATGCAAAGAGGCTTTTCCTTACAGGAGCTTATTACGAGTGTGGTTATTGCAGGGGTTGTAGCCGTATTCGCTATCCCTTTGATTTTCCATTCCACCAGCACACAGGAAATGACCGCAAAAAAGGAAGGCACCGTTAAAAGTATTATCGATGCCATGCAGATTGCAGATTCCGATATTGGCCTTCTTCCTCAGAATTTTGGCCCGGCAAAGGTTCTGGCTCGTTACGCCAACCAGGCAAACGAAATCACTAGCCCGGGAAATAGCATTGGCGGATGCCCCACAGGCCAGGGTGATAGTGAAAAAACCTATCAAACGGCCAGCGGCGTGATTATTACCAATGTGGCCGATGAGTGGCTTGAAGATGCCGATCGGGATCCCAGCAACGGCAAAAAACCGGGCGATCTCGTCTGCCTTGCTTTAAAAGGGAAACAATCTAACCCGGATACAGAAGTAGCCTGGTTGTACATTCCCCGCCCAGAAGCACATACCTCCAGAAATCTCTCACTTGTAGAAGCAGCCGATCCAACGCTGCCGGAGACTGCCCCGGTGGCGCCCCCAAAGTCCTATGATGGCGTTGGCTTGTTATCCACCATGTATGATGGGCGTCAATGGTCGGAGTTGTTTGGCAGTGTGCTTGATCAATTTTTAGACAATAATAAGGAAAAGGATATTGCGAAAGACACATCCAAGTCCTATGTCATCGTAATGTTTGACAAGTATGGGCGTACTATTCAGGAAATGGAATGGGAGTCTTTCGGAAGCGGGTTAACCGTAGACGGAAAACAATACAAAAAGGGCTGGTGGGATTTTCATGACGAGTTCCGCAATGACCCAGACATGTTTGCTAAGAATAATTACCGCTTTACTGATGGCACAACCGATTACAATATCTCTGCGGGTTTCTTTTCCCCGGTTAAGATCAACCTCAACGGGCAAGATGCGCGGCTGAACTCGGATGACCAGTTCCCCTTTGACATTGATGGCTTTAACGCCAATAAGGTCAGCCCGGTTAAAACCGCCGGGGGCATCAATACCGATGAAGCCTGGCTGGTGACGGATCGGGCCGGAAATGGCCTGTTCCAAAACGGAATTCTGGATGGCGAAGATGTCTTTGGCGATCACCTGGGCAAATACCGGTCCGGTTACGAAGACTTGGCGGCCCTATACCAGCATCAGCTGAAGACCGATGAGAAAGGGCAGCGCTACATTCCCCTCAAGCCACTGGCCTGGTGGGAGAAACTCTGGCTTTCCATTCTCCGGTTGTTTGGCCAGTACAAGCAATGGGATGCCAACCTTGATCTGAAACTGTTGGATAGGCAAGGCAAGCTCAGCCCGGCATCCGAAGTTCTCACCAAGGTTTACGTGGACTATAAAGACGTGAGCGAGCTGGATAAAGAGGGTCTTAACTGGATTCGACAGCGGGCCGTGGTGGAATACACTACCGGTAAAACCGCACAAAGTGCGGATCAATGGTTCCAAGCGCTTACCCTTCTCACCCCGGTCGAAGAGGAAAAAGCACAATAAGAGCTTTAACCAACTATTTTGTTCTTTGCCAGGCTTGTCAAGTTCTCTGTGGGAGACTTAAGAAATCCTTAAGAAACGGTTTTCTCCTTTTTCAGCATTCTATAATGTATCAAAACGGTTTGCTGGAAAGGTAATGGATGTATGGCTGACGAAACGTTGAACCCCACAGAACAGGATACGGCTTCTGCTGAAGCATCATACGGGATGATTCCGCAGGAAGAATACCAGGAATTAAACAATCGTTACCTTCGCTTGGCCGCCGACTTTGAGAATTTCCGTAAACGGCAGGCCCAGGAACGGGAATCGCTGTTTAAATACGGTTCCCAAACCGCATTGGAAGCATTGCTGCCGGTTCTTGACAACCTAGAGCGCGGCAAGCAAAGCCTGAATGAAAATTCCGACCCCAAAATGCTCTATAAAAGCTTTGAGATGCTGTCCCAACAATTGCTGGAGTCGCTCAAAAATATTGGCCTTGAAAAGATGTCGCCTAAAGGGGAAATTTTCGATCCCGAGCGCCATGAGGCCATCAGCCAGGTTGAGACAGCAGATGCACCCGATCACAGTATTATGGAAGTTTACCAGGACGGATATCTGTTGCATGATAGAGTATTAAGACCTGCTCGCGTGGTTGTTGCGGTGGCCCCACAAGGCGCCGCCTCAAATACCGGACAGGCCGGCAATTCGTCCGAGGCTGATTTTGAGCCAATCAAGCCGGACAATGCCAACCCTTTTCAGCAAACAACAACCTAGCGAGTGGCAGAAACCGGAATGAGTACAGAACGGGACTATTACGAAATCCTTGGAGTGGCCAAGGGCGCAACCGCAGATGAGATTAAAAAAGCGTTCCGCAAAAAGGCGCGTGAATATCACCCTGACGTGAGCAAGGATCCGAACGCGGAGGCCTTGTTTAAGGAGCTGGGCGAAGCTTACGAGGTGTTAAGCGACCCCCAGAAACGCCAGGTTTACGACGCTTACGGGCATGAAGGCTTAAAGGGTGGTGGCTATCAGCCAAGCTGGGACTTTATGCAAACCTTCCCAGATTTAAACGATTTATTCGCGCAGTTTTTTGGTGGCGGATTTCCGGGAGGCAGTGGCTACGGCCAGCGAAGCGGCCCTTCTCAAGGAGAGGATCTCCGGTTTGACCTGGAGTTGGATTTTATGGAAGCTGCCTTTGGCGTGAAAAAGGAAGTGGAAATCAACCATCTCATTCACTGCGAACCGTGCCAGGGCTCCGGGGCGTCCCCTGATTCCGGTGGCCCGGTTACCTGCCAAACCTGCATGGGGCAAGGGCAGATTCGGCAGACAACCCAAACCATTATTGGGCACTTTACACAGATTACCACCTGTCCGCGCTGCCAGGGCCGCGGCACCATGATTGTGGATCCCTGCAAAGTATGCCAAGGCAAAGGCCGTCATAACGAAGCCAAAACACTCACGCTGACCATCCCGCCAGGTGTGGATAGCGGCACACGCTTACGGGTGACGCAAGAAGGCAATGCCGGGATGATGAACGGCCCCTCCGGCGATTTGTATGTTTTTCTGCATGTTAAGGAGCATGCCGTTTTTCAGCGGGATGGGTACGATCTGTATGCCCAGGTTCCCGTTACGTATTCTCAATTGGCACTGGGCGATGATATTGAAGTGCCCGCGCTGGAAGGGACGGAAAAGGTTAAAGTGCCCTCCGGAACCCAAAGCGGAACGATATTTACCATCAAAGGCAAAGGTATTCCTGTTCTCAACGGGAACGGACGCCATGGGGATTACCATGTGAAAACCGTCTTGCAGGTGCCCAAGAAGATTTCCAGTGAAGAACGCAAGCTCCTTGAGAAATTAAAGGCCCTGGAATCCGAGCATTTGCACAGTGAAAAATCCCATAAAAGCTCTTTCGCCCATAAGTTTAAGGAAGTCCTCTCTGGCGGGCATTAAGGCGCTTAAAATATTTGAAAAGTGAAATTACGTTGTGGCCTGGACTACCGGGGCAAGGGTTTTTTCCACCCAGCGGGAAATGATTACCTGACGGCCGCGTGCAATCGCCAAATCCCAAGGCTCGACATCCTGCGTGATGACAGAACCGGCCGCGACACAAGAACGGGCTTTTAGTTCCACCGGGGACACGATGACGCTGTTGCAGCCCACTTTCACGCCATCTGCAATTACGGTATGGTGTTTCACATCGCGGATGGGATCATAGTTGGCAATAATGGAGCCCGCGCCCATATTCACATCATCCCCAATGGTTGCGTCTCCCAAATAGCAAAGATGCGCTGCATTGGAGCGGGAGCCAAAGCGGGCTTCCTTGATTTCCACGAAATTCCCCACGCGGGATTGCTCCCCAATATGTGCGTTATCCCGCAGATGGGCAAACGGCCCCACATACGTCTTATCCTGTACGCTAACGTTGCGCTCCAGATGGGAATGCACGATTTTGCAGTCATTCCCAATGGAGACTTGGCCGCGCATCGTGGTATTAGGGCCGATTTCACAGCCTCGACCAATGCGAATATCGCCTTCCAACGTACACCCTGGATAAAATACGGTATCCGGCCCGACCTGGATTTCCGGTGCAAGCGTCATTGTCGAAGGATTAACCATACTAACGCCTTCGGCCATCAAGCGCTCTGCCGTCCAGCGCGACAGGATATCCACCGCTTCAGACAGTTGCTGGCGGCTGTTAATGCCCAAAATCTCATCCTGGCTGGGCCAGGCCACTGTCGAAACCGCAGTGCGCCCGTGGTTTTGCTTGAGAATGGCCATAGCGTCCGTCAGGTAGAATTCTCCTTGGGCGTTGTTCTGCCCTATTTCGGAGAAGGTAGCGCAAAGCGCGGGCCAATCGGCTGCATAAATGCCGGCGTTCACATCTAGAATGGCCTTCTCATCCGCAGTTGCGTCCTTTTCCTCAACAATTCGGTCAAAAATGCCTTCTTTCATCACAACACGGCCATAACCTGTTGGGTTGTCCACTTCCACCGTTACCAAGGAAGCAATAGCCTGGTTCCGTGCATGGGTATCCAACAGTGTCTGGTAGCGCTCGGCAGGGATTAATGGCATATCCCCGCAGGTTATTAGTACTTCAACATCCGCATCCACGGGCAACACCGGCACAACCTGCATCAGCGCATGGCCGGTGCCCAGTTGCGGCTCCTGGACGACAAACGCAACCGGCACCGATAAGCCCATCCGGCTCACGGCTTCTTCCACCCGCTGAGCCTGGTGCCCAATCACCACGATTATTTTTTCCAATCCCAGCGGCTGCATGCTCTCCAGCACGCGCTGTAGCATCGGTTTTCCTAACACAGGATGGAGTACCTTGGGCAAATCACTTTTCAGGCGAGTCCCTTTGCCCGCCGCCAAGACAATGCCAACCCGTTTACGCGTATTCTGCATAATTTACACCGCAGCCATGTCGGCATCAGCCCCGGTGGACTCCCCCGATGCCTCAAGGGTTCGCACAGAGCCAATTACGCCGCGCTTGGAGGACTGGACAAAATCGATCAGTTCCTGGACATAGGCATCAATTTCAACATTCTCGCGGATGGCTTCAATCGCCTGGGTCTGGTTCATCCCGGCAAACCACAGGTAGAAAAAGGCTTTCTTCAGGCGGGTGCGCTCTTCCAGCTTTAACCCGCGCCGGCGCAGTCCAACGGAATTCAACCCCGTTACCAGGGCGGGGGCATGATTGGTCATTGCAAAAGGCGGAACATCCTGGCGTGTTCCGCTTCGGCCACCTAAGAAGGCCATCCGCCCAATCCGGACGAATTGATGCACAACCACCGCGCCGCCAAGGAAAACATAATCACCCAGTTCAACATAACCGCCCAACTGCACAGTGTTGGCCAAAATGACGTTATTGCCCAGCTTACAGTTGTGCGCCACGTGGGTATACGCCATTAACATGCAATCGTTGCCCACTACGGTTTCCTCATTCTCCCCGGAAGCCCGGTGAATGGTGGCATACTCGCGGATATGGGTATTATTGCCAATCCTCACGCGTGAGAACTCGCCTTTGAATGCCAGATCCTGCGGCTCGCCGCCCACGGCAGCCCCTGGAGAAAGATGGCAATTCTCCCCGATGATGGTGTTGGCCTCGACAATGACGTGGGAATCCAATCGCGTGCCGTTCCCAATTTCTGCATTGGCATGGATAACGCAGAACGGCCCCACTTGGACATCCGTACCCAGTTTGGCAGTTGGGTCGATAATTGCTGTTGGGTGAATCAGGCTAGCCATGTTTCCCATTCCTCTCTGCTTGCGGAACCAGTGCAAACAGGATTTCCCCTTCTGCCGCCAATTCCCCATTCACCATGGCGCGGCCAAAGGCTTTCCCAATCTGCGGACGAATTCTCAACATTTCTGCTTCCAAATCCAGCCGATCGCCGGGAAGAACCGGCCGACGGAATCGGGCTTTATCAATACCGGAGAGCATGGCAAGCTTGTTCTGGCCTTCCGGCATATTTGCAACAACAATGCAGCCAATCTGAGCCATCGCTTCAATAATTAGGACACCCGGCATAATGGGATTGTTGGGAAAATGTCCCTGGAAAAACGGTTCGTTGTTTGTAATATTTTTATAGCCCTTGATATGTTTGCCGGGCTCAAATTCGGTAATCCGGTCAATCAGCAGAAACGGGTAACGGTGCGGCACAAACTGCATAATCTGGAGAATATCCATCACCTGGGACGCCTGGATTTGCGTTTTCTCAACCGTTTCAATCACGAACCAATCACCCTCTGCTTAACTGCATATGTTGATGGAATTATACGTAAAGCAAGGCCAAAAACAAACCACCAAAGGAGTAACGCCGGGCTCGTTAATCGCCTGCAAGGGAATGGCCGGTCGCGTTCGCTATCCCGTGAGTGGCTTTTTTGAAGGCATTCCCGGCTTACGGGGATATTGCGCAGGTATTTGCCCCACTTTTCGGATGGGGATAATCACACGATTAGGCAAGCCGGGATGATGAACCGCCTCGATTTCTACAGGCTCGCCGCCCAGTAACTGAATGGCGCCAGCGGCTTCAGCCAGCTCTTTCTGTCCGGCATCGGCTGTTTTCATCGCCAGAAACAGCCCGCCAACTTTTAGAAACGGCAGGCAGTACTCCGCCAGGATATTCATCCCCGCCACCGCCCGCGCAGAGACCACATCAAACTGCTCTCGGTATTGCGGGTTCTGCCCCAAGGCTTCGCAGCGTTCCGATAGAACGGTGACGTTATGCAGGCCCAGCAGGATTGCCGCTTCCTCGATAAACCGCGCCTTTTTTCCAACAGTTTCCACTGCGACAAAATGCGACTCCGGCAGCATCAGGGCTAGCGGCAAGGCCGGGAAGCCCGCGCCGCTACCAATATCCATAAACGAAACCGGGGACGGTATCTTCTGAAGCAGGGGGATCAGCGTCAGCGAATCCAGCAGGTGCTGCACGCAGAACGCATCCAGCTCCGTAATCCGGGTGAGATTGGTTAGTTTGTTTCCGGCGATAACCAGGGCATAAAGTTGTTGAAAGCGGCACAACGTTTCTTCCGCAATGGTGACGCCGGTTAAGTCCCTTGCCTGGTGTGCGAAACGGAGCCAATGTTCATTATTTTCCATAGTACAATCATTGTATGCCAATCCATCCCGTACAGTCATGGCCATTTTCGACGATACTGTACCCAAATCGTGACAACTGCCAGAACCCAAGGTTATGAGTGACACTGCCCTTTATTTTATCCAACCTCACGTCCTGGAACGCCTGCTAAGTGGGGCGTTTGTTGCCAAGCGCCAGCAAAACAAGACCTATGAACTGAAGGATCGGCGGAATAACCTGTCGCCCTTAAACGTTACCCGTCGGGCTATCCGGTACGAATACCAAGTTTTCTATAACCGCAAGGAACAGATCGTTCAGGCTGTACAGGCGTTAAATTCAACCGAAAAGAAAATCGTCCTGGTTTCCGGGCCTTCCGGGCGAGGGAAGACTTCTTTTTTGCGTGGTGTGGTGGAAATGATGGGCGGCGGCCAGGAGCAACTGCTCTGGTTCGATGTTTCCCGGCACACGGATTATGACGAAATCGTGCGGTTTCTGCTGGATTCCATGACGGAACTCTGCATGGCTGCAGGGAATGTGCTGCCGTTTACGCTGCCTCCCAACCCGGTGAGCGCGCTGGATCAGTTGCTTCGTCAAACCCGCCATTTCCCCATTTTGCTGGTGATTGATAATATCGATTTCCTTGTGGGGCCGGACAGCAGCTTGCGATCACGGGAATTAAAAGATGCGTTCAACTTTCTGCTGTCGTTCCCGAATGTTAAGCTCATCCTGGCGGGAAGGCAATTGCCGGAAGCGGATATCAGCCTGACCGCCCAAGCCGTTGAGAATATTATCCTGCATCCCCTACCCAACACGGATGCTGGCCAGGTCATCCGGGAACTGCTGGGCAACCACCATACCGATGTGGATTTTGAGCCGCTCCTGGCAGCTTTATGTGGGGAACCCTACTTGTTGCACAGCTTTGCTGCGTTATTCCGGCAAAAGCCGGCTATAGGCTTCTGGCAAAACCTGCTCGGCAATGCCGACCCTGAAACCGCCAAAAACAGCCTTGCCCAAGTATTGCTGGAACAGTTGCCCGCCCTGGAGCGAGAGATTGCGCTATTAATGAGCCTCGTTCGGCATAGCTTGCCTTTTAGCGCCGTGCAAAATATCGCAACCCGGTGCAACATTCCTATAGCGCAGTTAAATGCCAAACAGCTTGACCAAGGTTTGATGCGGATAACCTTGAAGAAGGCGTATCCGCCGCAAGTGGTGCTGGATAAACTGAAAAGTCGTGAAAAACAGCAAGGCCAATCATCCATTGAGGCTCATTACCAGCTTTCCGAACAGTGGCAACCTTTCTTCCAACGACAATTGACGGCCGGACTGAAAGCGAAATACCATAACGCCCTCCACGATTTTTACTTGCAGGAAAAGAACAAACATGTGTTGCAGCGCCAGTACCAGGTGCGCACACGTCATTTGGCGGCAGAAGCCCAGCACCACCAAAGCCGGGCAAAGACCCAGCAGCTCCAGGCCTTGCGCGAGGAAACCGAGAAGCCCAAAGCAATTTCCGCTCCACCGGAAATGATGCGTTTTCAGGCAGACTTTCCCGCTTCCGCTTACAACGAAGAGCCGGAAACCCAGGCTGAAACTGTCTCACCCTTGCCTTCAACCATTCCTTGGCCCAAGCTGGAGGAGCCTTCAGACCATTCCTCCACTGCCAACTTGCCTGCCTTGAATGACGATGAGCGGGCGATGATTCTTTCGGCCCCAGCCGCGCCGATTACCCTGAAGCTGGATCAGGCCGTTTATCAGCCCTTGCCCATGCAACTGTCCGAAACGGACTTGCAGAAGCTGGCCGACTACATTATGCAGCGGCGAATGGAGCTTCAGGCCAACCATGTTGTTGATGAGGCCTTTCATAAAGCGCCCGAGGACATTGCCTCCCTTGCGCCGGATGAACTGGCGGATTTGGACCTGAGCCAACACCACCCGGATGACGCGGAAATCCTGATGCGCCTTAACCTGGCAGTTAACCGGCATGACCGCGAAAGCATGGCCCGCGAATTGATCCACCTGGCCCAGGCGCGGCTGGAGAAAAACCAGGCCGAGCAGGCCGAAGCGTGCTTGGTCAAGGCGCTTTCTCTGGCGAAGGAGCAACATCATGCCATCCTGATGATAAAGAGCCATGGCATGCTGGGGCATTTGTACCGGATGCAGTTTAAGCACAACGCTGCGCTGAAGCATTTGAAAGAGTTGGATTACGTGGCCCAACAGTTTGGCGAAAGCCCGCAACTTAACGACATGCTGGCCCTGGCGTTTGAAGACTTGGCGGAAATCTACTTTTACCGCAATAAACTGGCGGAAGCCGAAGCCATGTTCCGGCGGTGTTTGCAGTTAAAACCCAACGACCTCTCCTTTAAAGCCGATGTGCTGTTCCGCCTGGCCTTGGCGCTGGATGAGTCCGGAAAAAGCGAGGAAGCAATCCGGGTTTATTCCGAAAGCCTGGAGGTCAGCCAAATGATTCAGGATAACCAGGGGGCGGCGCAGGCCAGCTATAACCTGGGCAGCCTGTACTTCGACCTGGGCCGGCACGAAAACGCATTGATGACGCTACAGCACTGCCTGAAATTTGATGAACGCAACGGCTACCCTGAAGAAACCTACCGGACGCTTATCCTGCTATCCCGGGTAACGGAGCGGCAGAAGAACCTTGCCGTTGCATCGGATTACGCCATCAAGGCCCTCCATCTCGCTGAAGCCATCTCGGACAAAACCCTGATGGCCTCGGCCTATTTACGTCTGGGTGTCTTGATGGAACAATCAGAGGCATGGGCAAAAGCCGCGGGCTATTATCAGCAGGCCCAAGCCGTGGCGGGAAGTACCCTTTCACAAGAAAGCCGCAACCACATCGCCCAGCGTATCCAGTCACTTCAGGAGCATCTGCCATCATGACCGACCACCGGGAACACCAGTTATTTGCGCTTCTACAGCGCTATTCCTTCCAAACGGGAGACTTCACCCTCTCCTCCGGCAAAAAATCCAGTTATTACATGGATGCCCGGATGACCACCCTGTCGGCAGAAGGCGCGCAACTGATCGGGGAGATTTTATACGACCGCATTGCCCCGCTAAACGTGGATGCCATTGGCGGGATGACGTTGGGCGCGGATCCGATTGTTTCCGCAATCAGCTATGCCAGCAATCTAAAAGGCAATCCGCTGCCGGGTTTTCTCGTTCGCAAGGAAGCCAAAGGTCATGGTACTGCCCGCCAGATTGAAGGCCACCTGAAGCCCGGTTTTCGTGTGGTTTTGGTAGAAGACGTCATCACGACAGGTGGTTCTTTTCTCAAAGCCATCGAAGCCGTCCGGCAATTTTCATTGGATATTGAAATCGTGAAGCTCTTGGCCCTGGTCGATCGGAGCGAAGGCCAGGCGGAAGCCCTTAGTAGGGTTCCAATCCCGTGTGAGGCCCTTTTCGATATCGCGGCTTTTCTTCAAGCTCCGGTTCCGGCTCAGGGAGCTTAGGCAGGTACTTCTGCCAATCGGCATCCAAATTGTTAAAGAAAGCATGGGCGTCTAGTACGTCATCGTAGCTAACGGCCTCGAAGTTGGACAGGCGCTCAATCTCATGCTCGGTTAATTCGGGGTCTTCAAACACCGGTTCCGGAAACTCCGAGCCTTCCAGGCCCACCATGGCAACTCCCATCTGCCGGGTACAATGTACACAGTGAATATTGACAATAAATACGCCGCGATCCTCACGGATTAACTCAACCCCCTCCGGCTCCAGCTGAAAGGAACAGAAATGGCATCGCATCCGTGTAAAAAAGTTTTGTATTATACTAAAACTATCCATCAGCGTGTCCCACGAATCCTCACGTTCCATCATTATAGACTCTTTTTTTCGGGTCTTCTTCAAAATTAAGAAAGATTGTCATACATTGTTGACATAACGTTATACTTGAGAGTGGAAGGCGAGCCCAGCGGCCAAACGATGAAAACATACAGCTTTAACTACGATGTACACATCTTCGATACCGATTGCTATGGCATTGTGTGGCATGGCGCCTATACCAAGTGGCTGGAAATGGGACGCGTAAACCTGTTTAAGACCATTGATGTAGATATGAAGCAGATGTCCGACGAACACGATATCATTTTCCCAGTGGTGGAGCAGAACCTCAAGTTCAAAGCGTCTGCCCGGTTTGGGGATGTGCTACGCCTCACCACATGGATCAAGCCGGATCAGCCCAAGCTCATCTTCTACCAGGAGATCCAGGAACTCCATAGCGACAAGCTGATTATTGACGCCCGCACAGACGTTGTTACGATGAACTCACAAAACAAAATGTACCGCCGCTTCCCGGACATCCTACAGCAGAAGCTGAAAAGCCTAATCTAACCATTGAAGATAGAGACCATAATTTTTGCTGGCCATGGTTTTGTTATATTTCCCAATGGGAATGAACCGGATATAGCACAGCCCGTTTTAGTGTTTGTCACACTTTCGCCTGTATATACAACAAATAAAAGATTGATTTCTGAGTTTAAAAATGAAAATATGAGCTTAATAAGACCCGCCACGCCTCTGCTTGCAAGCGGACCCCGGTGGGTTTTTTGATTTTATCCTTTTTGAGGCGCATGGTTAGAATTACGTTTAATAAACCCGCTTTAACCTTGGATGAGCAGATTGATTTGTTGGTTTCCAGGGGACTGGAGATCTCCTGTCGAGAATCCGCGAGACAGTACTTGCAGTTTATTGGGTATTACAGGCTTTCCGGCTACTGCATTCACTTTCAAGACAATCAGGATACCCTTGAAGGAAACAAAGTTCATAGGTTCAAGCCGGGGACAACATTTGAGCAGATTCTGTCTCACTACACCTTTGACCGGAAGCTAAGAGTTCTTTTAATTGACGCCATTGAGCGCATAGAAGTGGCTTTCCGAACAACTTTATCTAACACCATGTGCCTGAACCATGGACCTCACTGGTACCTCAATGAATCACTATTCTGTGTAGACAAATATTTTAATCATACGCTATTCCTGGATCGAATCGATCGCCATATCAGCGACAATAAGAAGCTCCCATTTATCCACCATTATTCCAGCAAATACGATAACCCTTCAAGGCCTCCAAGTTGGATGGTTATGGAAATTTTGCCGATAGGCAGCCTGTCCCGTCTATACCTCAAGCTAAAGTTTCAGAGTGATCGAAAGCAGGTTGCCGGCGTTTATGGGCTTAACCCCCGACTTTTGTCCTCTTGGATTCATTCTGTAGCCTATCTGAGAAATCTTTGTGCCCATCATTCCAGAGTTTGGAACAAAGTCTTCACAATTTCCCCGGAAATCGCAAAAGAACATAGCGGTTTTCTGAAGCATAACAATCGCTTGTTCGCCCAAACTGTAATCATCAATGCTTTTCTAAAGGTCATATCACCTGACTCTAATTGGCCTAGTCGTCTAAAGGAACTTTTTGACGAATATCCTACCATTCCTATAGAGGCTATGGGCTTTTCTGAGAATTGGCATCAGGAAGCGTTTTGGCAGAAATGAGAACTAATTAGCCGCCTTGATGCTGGTACTGTACAGCGGACTGAACAAATACAACTGAAACCCGCCAATAAAAAACCCCTTCTTTGCGGGAAGGGGAACTTTAAGCGAAGAGATAAAGGATTTAGAAGAGAGGAGATGACTTGTATAAATATAAAAACAATATTAAGGTCGGCTTGTGATAGCTTGTGAATAACTGTAAACACCATTTTTGATCAAGCCGAAAAACTCTTTCACAACAAGGATTTCAAATTTCAGAGCGCCAATGGGTTTACCATCAGCGCTCTGAAGAACTGCTTAAAGCCTGCTTATACGGTGGCGAGATCGACCGATGTGGTTTCAATCTTATCCGGGTTGATGAAGGTGACTTCTGGCTTCTCTTTTAACAGGCCTATGCTGTAGCCGCGGAAGAGCAATAACCGAACGGCCTTCTGGATTTCCATATCGGCTTCAACGGTCATTTCGTTGACATACATCCCCACAAACCGATCGATTAGCTCGTCATCCATACCGCGGGCAAAGGTTTTGGCATAAGCCAAGGCTTCCTGCCGATTCTCCAGGCCGCACTCGATGCTGCGCTTCAGTACGCGGGCCACCTTCATCATGGTTTCCTCGCCCAAATCCCGGCGTATGGCATTGCCTCCCAGCGGCAAGGTGAGGTTGCATTCCTGGAACCACCACTCGCCTAAATCCACCACTTTATGAAAGCCCCGTTTGGCGTAAGTCAACTGCCCTTCGTGGATAATGAGACCGGCAGCATAGGTGCCGTCTTCCACGCGCTCCATAATCTGGTCAAACGGCACCACTTCGGTTACCGCCTCCGGGTACCACACCTTCAGCGCCAGATACGCCGTGGTCATCAACCCCGGCACGGCAATGGGCTTACCTGCCAGGTCGGCTTGCGTCATGGGCGTTTTGGAGATAAGCACCGGGCCGTATTTGTTGCCCACACTGGATCCGCAGGAAAGCAGCGCGTATTTGTCCTGGAGAAACGGGTAGGCGTAGTAGGAAATGGCGGTCAGTTCGTACTTGCCATTCAACGCATCCTCGTTGAGGCTTTGGATATCGCTGAGGTGATGGACGAATTTCAGCCCTTCGGTATCCACCTTGTCGTGGGCGAGGGCCCAAAACATAAAAGCGTCATCGCTATCCGGGCTGTGGGCGACATGGATTTCCTGCTGCATGGGACAGAAGCCTTTCTTTATCATTTCCGTTTAACGTGTTCTACGCTAACCATAACACAAGCCTCCCCGGCCTGGCTAATGCTATGGCCGTGACTGTAAATTCCACCGTTTAAGGGAGCCCAAAATCCCACAGATTCCGTATCATTAATCCTGGATATTGATCCCATGGTCAATCCTGCTTTTAACCCTTCGGACGCGCATAGATTGATCCGTCAGTCGGTTGATGTCTACGGTGCATGGCCCGATAATCATGAATATAAAGCGATATGTCTCGTGAAGCCTTAAGAGTGGAAGTAATAGAGGCCACGACGTAAGAGAGGAATTTGTTTATGGTTGATAGAATTTCATCTCAGCACGGCAATATTAATGAGATTGGCCTGGGCAACCTAAGCCAGAGCCAGCAGGTTGAGCGCCTCAACCGTGAGTCCGCAGATTCCTCCAGCCAGGTAAAAGGCAACGGCCTGTCCGACGTCGCGGATATCTCCCCGGAAGCATTTGCCCGCCTGCAAGCGGAAAAGGATGTGGCCAAGTTTGCGAGCCTGGCGAAACGTATCGATGAATCCTTTGATGCCGACAAGGTGAACCATTTCAAAACCATGCTGGATTCCGGCCGGATTAACGACTACCTGAGAGGATTCAGCAACGAAGACCTGGCGGATTCCCTGCTTAATAGCCCCATCCGCGCCAGCTTCAGATAAGTTTATTTTTTCCTATCAACCCAAGAGGAACGGTTAGACACTCCCAGCGGCAGTTGGGAGTTTTTCTTTTGCGGCAATAAAAAACCCCTTCTTTGTGGGAAGGGGAACTTTAAGCGAAGAGATAAAGGATTTAGAAGAGAGGAGATGACTTGTATAAATATAAAAACAATATTAAGGTCGACTTGTGATAGCTTGTGAACAACTGTTAAGCCGAGATCGAAATGGAATCTCTCATAGGGCTAAACTTGGCCTATCACGGGAAGAGTGTCAAGCTAGGGAATTCTCAAAGCAGCAGTCTCTTTCCTAAAATGGATGAAAGCCCTTCCCTCTTTCAAATTGAAGTGGGAAAAAGGTCGGAAGGGATTGATAAAAAGGAAAATGCAGCATGCCCTACCCGTCCATTATCGATGTTATTCCCTGGGATGCGGCTTTCATCTCGGCAGTGCAAGCGGTGGCGATTTACTGGGTTACTATTGCGTGCATCAAACTCATCGGCGTTCATGTGGTTGGGCAAAACGGCCCGCAGTACCTCGGGTTTCTTTTGCTTTTCACAACGGGCATGAGCAGTGGCCTCAGCCATCAGCAAGCGGGCTTTTGGGGAAGCATTGCCACGGCTTTCGCCCTTACGGCAACCATCATGGTTGTTCAGCGCATTCCCTGGCTGAAAAATTGGATTCATGGCGGGCAAGTTCCCATTATGACCAACGGCGAGATTAACTCAAAAGCCCTCCGCAAAACCCTGGTGGAGCGGCGTGAGATTGAGAAACTGGCGCACGAGTATGGCCTCCCCTCTCCGGACGTCTTCCAGCAAGTCATCCTGGAAAATGACGGTCGCCTGACCGCTATTCTGAATCCGGAATACAGGCGGGAGCTTATTGCCAAAAAAGGTTAATCACCGTGAAAAAGAAAGCCATGAACCATCTCAATCCAAAGCGAAACGATCGGCTGATCAATCTTTGGGAAACATTGCACACCAGCCTTTGGTTTGTGCCGACGCTCATGGTGATGGCCGCCATTTTCTTATCGATAGCCGCCTTACATATTGACGAAACACTGGTCGAGGATCCTAACACCTTTTTTCCCTGGGTGTTTACAGGAAGCCCGGAAGCAGCACGTCAGATTCTATCCACCATTGCAAGTTCGATTATTACTGTTGCCGCTCTGGCATTCTCCATGACGATGGTTGCGATTACGCTGGCCTCCTCTCAGTTTGGCCCGCGAATCTTGCGAAACTTCATCAAAGACACCGGCAATCAGGTTGTGCTGGGGATGTTCCTCTCAACTTATATCTATGCGCTCATTGTCCTGCGCGCGGTACGGGGCATGGAAGAAAACGCCTTTGTGCCCCAAATCTCTATCAGTATTGCCATTGTGCTGCTGCTGGCCAGCATCGGGGTCTTAATCTTCTTCATCCATCATGTCGTCACTAACATCCAGGCCAACTATATCATTGCAGACATCAGCCGGGAGTTGGTGGATGTCATTCGCCGGCTTTACACCGAGCCGGAAGACAGCATTGAGACAGCAGAGCCATCCTTGCCAAACGGCGGGCTCAAGTTCGAGGTGGATTTGTTAAATACAGGCTACACGCCTCTTTTGGCAGAAAAACACGGCTACCTGCAAGCTATTGATTACGAAACGCTACTTAAGGCGGCGGTTGAGTTTGATACCTGTTTCTACATTGCCTTTCGACCGGGAGA
>CALAJO010000070.1 GCA_937922745.1 uncultured cyanobacterium | reverse complement strand
ACTCTGTGTCTGATAAATTCTTCCAACCCATCCCTATTCGCCTCCAACTCTCAATCACAACCACAGCATCTTATCAGAAAATTACCGGATGAGTTCTACTGGTCGAAACATGCCTTTCAACTCATCCACTTTAGCCAAATGTTCTAACAGCATCTCCTGCAAATCTTCTTCGATGGGTAAACCCTTTATTAAATTCTCCAATTGCCACCGAACGGCGTGAAATATTGGGTAATGAGCCGTCTGCGAACCAGCAATGGATGAATCAATACCTTGAAGCGTGAGACCTTGTTTGGGATGAAGAATGATACGGATACCGTCGACACCGGAATGAGTGTAACCGGTAACAACTTTTCGACCGTCATATAATGCGGGAAATTGCTCTGCATCCCCTTCATCCCACCCCACATTCACTATAATTCTTTTAACCGTTGGGGTAGGTAGTTGGATGCTTTTAATGTGCGCGGCAAATCGAGGGAATTGACGAAAGCTGACAGGATTCATATTAAACCTTCGGGGTATTCACTTACGTTCTCTAAAACAAAGTAAGGATTAAAATTGCTCGAGATCAAATATCAAGGGGCATATTGCTTTGGATTAGGTTGGTAGTCCTGGAGTACACTTTTAATCATGGTTAAGTACGCTTCTACTAACTGTTTAAGCTCTTTTGGCAATTATCAGTCCCTCACCAGGATGCAAGTTGCTGCGTATTGAGGAATAAGGGCTGATACTTTGGTTGACGCCCGCTAACTCAGAGTTAATTCGAACCCCAGGCAAAACGGATTCGGCATTGATTAGGCGCCAAACTTTCATCATCTCCAGGCTCCCACTTCACTTCCACTGTTATGTTCCGATCTTCGGGAGTGGGCATCAGATTTTCTGAACAGATGCACCAAATCGGGGTGGATGAATAAGTAGAGACATTGAAACTTCCTGCCATCATCAAACGAGAATCCGAAATAAAATCAAACCAGATCAAAAATTGCCCGAACCGACATTCCATTGATCGGAGGAGGGAGGGGGCGGTTGAAAACGCTACAGTAAAAAATACGTGGTGAGAGGAATTGAATTGCGATGGATTTTGCAACAATTGCGGGTCTTGTTTTAGGGTTAGCCATTGTCGCGGTATCACTGGTACTGGGCGGTGTCCCGCTGGATACAATCCTTCAGCCGGAAGCCATCCTCATCATCTTTGGCGGCACGCTGGCGTCGCTCCTTATCAACTTTTCTTTCGAGGATATCCAGAACGCAGTCGGCAATTTACGCTACGCCTTTCGAGAGCAGGATATCTTCCCGCAGGAAATTGTGGAGTACATTACGGATGCGGCCATATACATCCGCACCAAGGGGCTGCTCGCCATTCAACCGTTGCTCAACCAGGTGGACATTCCCTTTCTTCGTAAAGGGTTGATGCTGGTGGTGGATAACCATCCGGTCGAGGACATCAAGGCGCAATTGACGATTGATATGGAAACCCAATACCGTGCGCAGGTGCGCTATGCGAGGGTATTCGAGGCGGCGGGCGGCTTTGCCCCCACCATGGGGATTATCGGCGCCATTATCGGCTTAACCCAGATTATGGGTTCGTTTGATTCCCCGGATAAAATGGGGCATGGCGTCGCTAACGCCTTTATTGCCACGTTATACGGTGTCGGCATCGCCAACCTGTTTCTGCTGCCGCTGGCCGGCAAGCTGAAGCAGCGCGCCAAAAGCGACTGGCTACTGAAATCCATGATGCTGGAAGGCATCCTTGCAATTCGGGCTGAAGAAAACCCCTCTCTCATCCGCGAAAAACTGCAAGCCTACATTCTGCCGGAAGAAGCCCACGATGGGCGCGCGTTTGAAGCATATGACGACACCTTGGAGCCCGCCGGGATGATTGTGCCATGATGCACCCGATGCGAAAGCTGGAGGAACTGGAAAACGAGATGGAGGATGGCCACGGCTATACATCCACATCACGCTGGATGATCCCCTATGCGGACTTTCTCACCATCCTGCTCGGCTTTTTCATCATCCTGTATGCTTCCGTGGTAAAGGAAAACCAACAGCTTGCCCAAGCCGAAACGAAAGCCCAACAGCAAGCCGTGATGGAAAACCCGGTAAAGAAATCCGAAACGGAAGTGGAAAAACAGATCGAATCCTTGCAAAACCTGGAAAACGACATCAACCAAAAATTGCAGATCGATGGCCACCAGGTCAAGGTCAGCGCCGATCCGCGCGGCGTTGTCATCTCCTTCCAGGAAAAAATCTTCTTTGCCCCCGGGCAAGCCACCCTTTCGCCCCAGGCGGAACGAACGCTGGACAAGCTTGCATCCGTCCTCAAGCAAACCTCTCATCCAATCAGGGTAGAAGGGCACACGGACAACACCCCCATCCAGACCACGTACTTTCCCTCCAACTGGGAGCTTTCCACGGCCAGGGCCACAAAAATAGTTCGCAGCCTGGTGGAGCGCCACAGCTTCCCGCCCCAGCGTTTATCCGCAGCCGGTTACGGCGAGTTTTACCCGGTTGCCGATAATTCCACTATCGAAGGGAAACAGAAAAACCGGAGAGTGGATATAGTGTTATTAAACCCTCAGCCTTCCGCAGATCAGGCAGGGCGTTCAGAGTCCGGCAGCCCTATTTCCCCCAAGGAGTGAGAAGGAATCGATGGCGCGTCCTACAAAATCCAAGGATGTAAAACCTAAAGCTCTGGAACCTGTGGCCGATAAAGGAAGCAGTAACAGCGTCCCCAACGAAGAGAGTTCTTCCCCTATGAACATGATCATTATTGCAGTTATTATCGTGGTGTGTACGGCGATCTCGTCCGCTGCCTCGGTGTATTTTCTCGCCCCAATGGTCATTCAGCCGCTGCTGGCGCAAAGCAAGGGCGGCGAGCATGGCGAGGAAGGAGAGGGCGAAGGCCATGGGGAAGAGGGCGGTGGCCATAAAATGCCCACTGTTGGCCCAGTTATCGACTTGGAAGAGTTTACCGTTAATCTCAAGGATCCCGGTGGCCAACGCTACCTGCGGGCCGATCTGTCCATTACGGTAACAGCGGGCGACCCAAACTTCGAAAAGTTATCCGGGGAAGCTATGCACGCCTGGGAAGAGAACTTCCATGCCCAGATGGGGCATTATGTCCCTGCGATTCGTGATATTGTGATTACGGCCCTTACCAAGCGCACGGCGGCAGAGCTGTCTACAGCGATGGGCAAAGAGCAAATCAAAGAGGAAATCAAGAAGAATACCGATGGTGTTTTCCATGGCAAACACCAGGTCATTCGCGTCAACTTCGAAAACTTCATCATTCAATAACCGGCAGGGTTTGCCGAAACCAGGGTACAAAGAGAGAGCAAAACCGGATACACGGTTCAATCAAAGGGAGTATCGAGGCGTTGTCAGGTAATATGGCATCTTCCACACAAGCGCTATCGCAAGACGAGATAGATGATCTGCTATCCTCGCTTGGCGCGAGCAAGCGCAAACCTCGTGGCACTGGCGCCGATGCGGGTGATTTTGCCGCGATGGACGAAGCCGGGGGAGCCTCTGAGAAACGTAGTTACAAGCTCTACAACTTCCGAAGGCCAGATAAATTCTCCAAGGATCATCTCCGGGCGCTGCAAACCATCCACGACTCCTTTGCCCGCCAGCTAGGCCTGCTGTTAACCGCCTACCTGCGAATGAACGTGGAAATCGATGTGGTTTCCGTCGATCAGCTGACCTATGACGAATTCGTGCGCTCCATGCCCAGCCCTGTGACGGTTACCATTATCGAAATGGATCCGCTGGCCGGACAAAGCCTGCTCGGTTTTAGTTACGACATCTCCTCCAGCATGATCGACCGGATGCTGGGTGGCCCGGGGCAATCCGAGCAAAAGCCGCGCGAGCTGACCGACATCGAACAATCCCTCATCAAGCGAATCATTGATAAATCCTTGGAATGCCTGGAAGAAGCCTGGCACTCGTTTATCTCCGTATCCATCAACGTCATCGGGATGGAAGACGGGTACAACCTCATCCAGGTGGCTACGCCCGGCGAAATCGTCGCCTTGATCACGTTCGAAATTACGCTCAACAACAAGGATTCCGGGCTGATGAGCCTCTGTATCCCGTACCCTGTACTGGAATCCGTATTGAACCAGTTGAGCGCGCAGCATATCTTCTACCGCCAGAACGAAACCGTCTCCGAAGAAGATCGGGATCTGATTTTGAGCAAGCTGAATTACGCCAAAATGCCCATTGAGGTTTTCCTGGCCGGAACCCAGCTCACCGTTTCGGAACTGCTGGATCTTTCAGTGGGCGACGTGATCAAGCTGGACAGGCCCGCCAGCAGCGACCTGCTGGTAAACGTGAACCATCGTCCCAAGTTTTATGCCCGGCCCGGCAAGGTTAAAGACAAACTCGCGATTTTTGTGACGGAAGATATCGAAAACGAGGAAACAATAGAAGGTTTTGGAATCAATGGCTAATCAGATGCTTTCTCAGGATGAACACAGCGTTATATTGGAACTGGCCAACCTGACCAGCGGCGCTGCAACCACCACGCTTGGCATGCTGGTGGATGAAGGCATCGAAATGGGCCAGCCCCAGGTTACCGAGTTTACCGCCATCGAGGAATTCGTAGGGCAAATTGGAACCACTCCCTATGTCATGTCCATTTTCCATTACCTCAACGGGTTTAAAACGCCAGTCTGCTACCTGCTGGACATGAAATCCGCCATTACATTGGCCGATATTATGATGGGTGGCAGCGCCGGTGGCGAGTCATCCGACATCAGTGATATCCAGATTAGCGCCGTAGGCGAAGCCCTGAGCCAGATGATGGGCGCAGCGGCCAATAGCTTCTCCCACTTCCTGTCCCGCCAGGTGGATACCTCCGCCCCGGATGTGGCGGTCTTTCAAATCGAACATTTGCTGGATAAAGTTCCCCACTTTTCTGCCGATGGCATCATCCTGGTGAAATACAGCATCAGCGGCAGTAACCTGCTCCCCCCCTGCGAGTTGCTCCAGATTGCCCCGGCCCAGATGCTGAAACAGCAGGTTCAAATTGTAAGAACCACCGTGCCATCCGACATCCCCGAGTTTATGAACGCTGAACTAAAGGACGCCCCCATGGAGGACACCGCACAATTCCCCCAAGCCCAAAGCCCGCAAATGGCCGGTGTTGCTGCCGGTGGCGGCATGGCCCACGCCACCGCGGAAGATGCAGACGCGTTTGGCTATGCGGCATCCGGTGCGCAAAGCGGCGGATACCGGCAAACCGTGGCTAACCCGGTAACGGTTCGCCCGGTGGAGTTCCCCTCCTTTGACGATCACATGTCCCCAAACGGCGGCATTAATAAAAACCTGGAACTGGTCATGGATGTCTGCCTCAACCTGACGGTTGAACTGGGCCGTAGCGAGCTTCCCATCAAGGAAGTGCTTGAACTCACCCGAGGCTCTGTTATTGAGTTGAACCGGGTGGCCGGTGAAGCCGTCGATCTCTACGTTAACGGCAAAATGATTGCCAAGGGCGAAGTGGTCGTCATCGAGGACAATTTTGGCCTGCGCATCACCAGCATCATCTCTCCCGCCGATCGCCTACGTGGGCTATAATTTAAAAGCAATTTATTTTTAAATATCACAGCATATAGAGCAAATCCAGTCTTTTTGAGCCCGAAACAGACCTGTCTGCTTGTATTTTCCTGAGAAGCATTCTGCAATATATTGGCAATTTTTGATGTTGAGTGGTTTTGTTAAGCGTATCCTCGCTTAAACCTCAACAGGTGATCAAATGAACCAGGTATCTTTCTCCACCCGTGTGGTGTCACTTCGCACATCAAATGTCATTTTAAAACCATTCACGCAAGCATTTTCAATCCACGGAAGTGAGGATCGTTTCTGCGGTGGCCGACCTTCGTATCACAGCAGTGGTGATGATCGCAATCCACTGCATGATATTCCACCTCCTGTGACGGGTTGGCGTAAAGTGAATGCCAAATTACAATCCTTAGTTTTATTTGCATTAGTTGCCCTTACGGGTTGGAATGTTGGTGTTGCGCCTGTACTAAGAGGAGGAGGCTGTGATCTGTGGCCTCTGGGGGAAGCCTATCAAGACTGCGGCCAAGCAGCATGGCTGGGAAATGAAATGTGGTTTCAAGAGCATCTTGATCCGAAAACAAAAGTGGTCAACCAGGCGTTTGATCAGTATGTTGTCAAAAACGCAAACCAATATACTGCCAAAGAACGTCGGATGATACGAAATGTCTTAAGAGAAGCAACAAAGCTTCCGGATGAAGCTGCAAGAAGATATATCCGCACGCATGTCAAGGGTCGTTCAGAACTGGTTGATACGGCAGTACAAGCGTATGAGGCATGGAAGAAACTTGAATCCGGAAATTTATTACCCTAACCTGTTTGCCTGAGTATGGATGAAACGTTTATACTCCATAAACTGATCGACGACGTCGCGGGTTTTTTCCTTAATAACGAGCTTTTCACCCGTCGTCAAGGTAATGACCGTATCCGGCGTGGACTCCACTGTAATAATCAGTTCCGGGTTTACAAAAAGTTCCGTCCCGTTAAACCGGGTAAGCCGCAACATTAGCGAGCCACCTCAGCCAGCTGAACCTTCGGGGCCTGTTTGGTAAACCGTAGCGTCTCGCCATCCGCTTCAACATAGTCGATCGCGATATGGTCGCCATCTTGGAATTCCCCGCGAATGATACGGGAAGCCAAGGGGTTTTCCACAAAGCGTCGGATTTCTCGCTTGAGGGGACGCGCACCGTAAACGGGATCGTATCCACGGCGAATGAGGAACTCTTTTGCCGCTTCGGTCATTTCGAAAGACAGATGGCGATCGGCCAGGAGCTTCTCCAGCGAACCCAGCTGGATATCGATAATGTTCGCCAGATGCGCCGGGGTCAACGCCTCGAAGAAGACAATGTCATCAATCCGGTTCAGGAACTCCGGGCGAAACCGGGATCGCAGCTCGGACATGACCTGCTCGCGCATTTCCTCCTGGTGGTTCAGCCCGCCCAGCAGGCTTTTGGTCTGGTGTTCCAGGATGATATGGCTGCCGATATTGCTCGTCATAATCACCACGGTATTCTTAAAGCTCACCGTCCGCCCCTTGGAATCCGTCAGGCGGCCATCATCCAGCAATTGCAACAGGATGTTGAACACATCCGGATGGGCTTTCTCGATTTCATCCAGCAATAAGACGCTATAGGGTTTGCGACGAACAGCCTCCGTTAACTGGCCGCCTTCCTCATACCCAACATAGCCAGGAGGCGCGCCCACCAGACGGGAAACGGCATGCTTTTCCATGTATTCAGACATATCAATCCGGACCATGGCGGCGTCATCGTTAAATAGATATTCCGCCAGGGCCTTGGCCAGCTCGGTTTTCCCCACACCGGTCGGCCCCAGGAAAATAAACGAACCGATTGGGCGGTTTTCTTCCTTCAGTCCGGCACGGGCGCGCCGAACCGCCTCGGAAACGGCCACCACGGCTTCATCCTGCCCGATAACCCGGCGGTGCAGAAATTCTTCCATACGGAGCAGCTTGTCGGCTTCGCTCTCCACCAGTTTGTTTACGGGAATGCCCGTCCAGCGGCTCACGACATCGGCAATGTCCTGCTCGTTGATTTCCTCTTTGAGCATCACATTGTTTTTTTCCGTTTTCAGCCGGGTTTCCTCTTCGGCCATTTCGCGCTCCAGTTCGCGCAGCTTGCCGTATTTCAACTCCGCAGCACGCTGCAAGTCCGCTTCGCGTTCTGCTATGTCAATCTGCGTGCGGGTTTGCTCAATCTCTTCTTTCAGCACCCGCACACGCTGGATTTTTTCCTTCTCGGTCTGCCATTGGCTGGAGAGCGTTTCCTTTTCCTGGCGCAACTTCGCAATTTCGCTTTCCACCTTGGCCAGCCGATCGAGGGAATCCGCATCAGTTTCCTTTTTCAACGCCTCCTGCTCAATTTCAAGCTGCATCAGTTCGCGGCTAACCTCATCAAGCGCCTGTGGCAAACTGTCAATTTCCATCCGAACCTTGGCGGAGGCTTCGTCGATCAAGTCGATGGCCTTGTCCGGTAAAAAGCGATCGGTAATATACCTGTCCGATAGCTTGGCTGCCGCCACAATGGCGGAATCCTTGATGCGGACACCGTGATGCACTTCATAGCGCTCCTTTAGACCACGTAGGATACTAATCGTGTCTTCAACGGTCGGCTCATTCACCAGCACGGGTTGGAATCGGCGCTCGAGCGCGGCATCCTTCTCGATATACTTGCGGTACTCGTTAATGGTGGTTGCGCCAATGCAATGCAGCTCCCCGCGCGCCAGCATGGGCTTCAGCAGGTTGCTGGCATCCATGGCGCCATCGGTTGCGCCGGCGCCCACAACGGTATGCAGCTCATCGATAAACAGAATGATTTCGCCTTCGGCCGCTTGGACTTCCTTCAGCACGGCTTTCAGCCGCTCCTCGAATTCGCCGCGGAACTTGGCCCCGGCAATCAGCGCCCCCATATCCAGGGAAATAACCTTGCGTTCCTTGAGGTTTTCCGGTACATCGCCCTGCACGATGCGAAGCGCCAAGCCTTCCACAATGGCGGTTTTACCCACGCCGGGCTCTCCAATGAGAACCGGGTTGTTCTTGGTTCTGCGGCTCAGCACTTGAACCACGCGCCGGATTTCCTCCTGCCGTCCAATCACGGGATCCAGCTTGCCCTGACGCGCCAGTTCGGTCAAGTCGCGGCCATAGTTTTCCAGGGCCTGGTAGTTATTTTCCGCATTCGGGCTATCCACTTTGTGCTTTCCCCGAATATCCTTGAGGATGCCGTAAATCCTGTCACGCGTAACGCCAAAACGTTGCAGGATAGCACGAGTCTCGTCATCCCCTTCTGCCAGCGCAATTAAAATATGCTCCACACTCACATACTGATCCTTCAGCCGTTGCGCTTCGGACCAGGCACTCTCCAACAGCTTGGAAAATCGGGGGGTGACATAAACCTGCCCAGAATCCAGAGAAGAAACCGACGCCCTGGGACGCTTTGCAAGCACCGCCTCAATCTCGCCAATAAGGGATGGAATCTCGACGTTGAGTTTCCCAAACACCTTACGGGCAATCCCACTGGGGTCTTCCAGCATGGCCAGCAACATATGTTCGTTATCCAGCTGATTCTGCTGGTAGCGTTGCAGAACGGTCTGCGCTTCCTGTAAATACTTTTGAACTTGAGTGGTTAATTGGTTCGGATCCAGCATGTCCTTTATCCACCTCCAAACATTGTTATTGCTACCCCTATTGTATATCTTCGCTATACCCGCACGCACGCCTTTAAGAAAAACTTAATGCTATCAGCGGGTTTCAGCATTTGGAAAAACAAAGCCAAAATCCTGCCAAATTATGTGGGCTTAAAAATAAGGGGCGTTCGATTTAAGCTGTTGTCGTCTGCTTATCCCTATGCTGGAGAAACTTATAGATTTCAACAACCGCAAGCACAACCGATGCCAGTAGAAACAGTTGGAACCATTTCTCAAAGGATACGGGCGTTAATCTTAGTATTCCCTGGAGGAAAGGCAGGTTCATCGCCAGCAAGTGGAGAGAGTGGGCGGCTAATACGCCAAAAATAAGGATATAGTTATTGCGGATAGGAACCTTGAATACCGAACGATACTGGGAGCGGCAATTAAAGGCATGGTAGTTTTCCAGCAAGACCAGGGTAAGCAAAGTGATGTTTCGCACATCCGCTTCGCTTGCCCCCTGGGATATCATCCAGAAAAAGACCCCAAAGCACACTAGTCCCATCGTAATACCGGGGACTAAAGTTTGTAGGATCATCAGCTTGTTAAAAATGGAATCGGTTGGCTTGTGTGGCGGATACTTCATTACCTCAGGCTCTCCGGCCTCAAACGCCAGCCCGATATCCTGGAGCCCGCTGGTGACCAGGTTAGCCCAAAGGATTTGCACGGGTATCAGCGGCATGGGAAGCCCAAACGAAAGCGCCAGGACAAATAGCATAATTTCCGCAGTGCCGTTTGAGATGAGAAACCAGATGACCTTGCGGACGTTATTATAGGCAAACCGTCCTTCTTCAACGCCGGCTTCAATCGAGGCGAAATTATCATCCGTCACAATAATCGAAGCGACATCCTTGGTAATATCCGTACCCGATCCCATGGCCACGCCGATATTGGCTTTGCGGAGCGCAGGGGCATCATTTAAGCCATCTCCCGTTACCGCGACAAAATGCCCTTGCTGGATCAGGGAATCCACGATATCCAGCTTCTGGATAGGGGTTACGCGGGCAAATACCAATGTAGAGGCAATTTTATCCTTGCACTCTTGATCTTGCAGCGAGCAGAATTTTTTCAATTCCTGCCCGGTCACAATATCTTGCCTGGACTCGGCGATTCCCAGATCACGGGCGATAGCGAGCGCCGTCGCCGGATGGTCGCCGGTTACCATGGCAACCCGAATCCCGGCATGTTGACATTTTTCAATCGCCACTTTGGCTTCCGGGCGCAACGGATCTATCATCCCGATAAAACCGAGAAATGTCAGCGGCGGGATATCCTTCTCCGTTACGGGCTGATTTAAGCCGGAATCCATTTGGCCCTTTGCAACCGCCAGCACACGAAACCCTGCTTCGGCGAATGCTTCCCCTTGGGCTTTTATTGCCGCGCCATCCATCTCCTGTAACGTGCCATCGGCAAGCAAAACGGAGGAGCAAAACGGAATAACCTGTTCTCCTGCCCCTTTTACGGCAACATTAAGGCTGTTGTTCTCCTCGTAAAACGTTACCGCAAAACCCCGCTCAGACTCGTAAGGAATTTCTCCCACCACCTGAATCGTCTTGCGGATTGCATCCGGATTCAGGCCGGCTTTATAAGCCAGTCCTAAAAAGGCCACATCAACCGCATCACCCTCATGCTCCCATTTACCGGAAGCGTCGCTGTAATTGAGTTGGCCTTCATTACAAATCGCCCCCGCCTTGGCGATCTCCTGCAAGCGCTCCTGCTCCAGAGACGATAAAGAGGTGTGCGCATCGGTCTGGATTTGCCCCTCCCCGGTGTAACCTTCCCCGGTTACCAGGAAATTTTGCCCTTCCGGCAAGCGCACCTGCTTCAGCGTTTGCCGGTTAACAGTTAGCGTCCCGGTCTTATCGCTTACAATATAGGTACAACTTCCCAATCCTTCCACTGCGGGCAATTTGCGGACAATGACGTTTCGTTTGGCCATCCGCTGGGTCGCAACGGATAAGGCAACCGTCATCGCCACGGGCAGCCCCTCCGGTATCGCCGCCACGGCAATGGCAATGGCCAGGAAAAGCGCGTCCAGGTAGGTTGAACCTTGTAAAATTGACACCAGGCCCAGAATAACGCAACTTCCTAAAACAATATAAGCAACGTTGCGAGTAAACTCTTCCATCCGCACCAGGAGCGGGGTTTTAGCGGTCGCCCCATGGGTCACCTGCTCGGCAATTTTACCCATCTCCGTGTGCAAGGCCGTGGCGACCACGATGCCTACCCCCCGGCCACTGGTAATTACGGAGCCGGCATAGGCCATATTGTAACGGTCACCCACAGTCAACTCAGGCTCCTCCAGCACGGCTGAAGATTTGTTGACCGGAACGGACTCACCGGTTAACAAGGCCTCATCGATTGATAAATTATTGGTTTCCAGTAACCGAAGATCCGCAGGAACCCGGCTCCCGGATTCCAGAAACACAATATCACCCGGCAGTAGCTCCTCTTGCGGCAGGCTCACCTTTTTGCCATCCCGCAAAACGTGCGCCGTTGTTTTTAGGAGCGCTTGCAGCGCGGCGGCGCCTTGCTCCGCCTTCCACTCCTGTGTGGTGCCCAGCACCGCGTTAAGCAGAAGGATGGCAAAGATAAAACCGGCGTCTTTGGCATC
>CALAJO010000069.1 GCA_937922745.1 uncultured cyanobacterium | reverse complement strand
CCTCGCTTTTGTTTGGGAAGATGAGGCTCGATTAACGCCCACTCTGTGTCTGATAAATTCTTCCAACCCATCCCTATTCGCCTCCAACTCTCAATCACAACCACAGCATCTTATCAGAAAATTACCGGATGAGTTCTACATACTGTTTTTCATAACAATGACCATGCGGGACTGAAGGCCAAGGATCGACATCAGTTTTATGAAACTGCCATCGTAAACCTCCCCATCTAAAAGGTTGTGCCCCTCTTATAGGGAAGAGTATCCGAACAATAGTTTTACCCTCCTCAATTGTTATTTTTATTGTTTTACCATCACAAGAGATTCCAGTCTTCTCCACGACATCAATAGCTCTTTCATTCTCTTCAAGGAGTATATCCCAAGAACGGCCACCTATAGTCTTTAAAATAATCTCTCCAGAGATTTCATAATTCATATCCTCCTTGCCGTTATTAACATACACCTCAGGAGGCTCAGGGATATGTACAGAGATTTCATGTAATGAAATCTCTGTAATAAGATCTGTTTGTTTAAGCTTGCCAGTAATCCGACTCTGTTCCATTTGTCTATGGCTGAAAGGCTGTATTTTATTAGCCTACCATAATGAAAGGATTTACAAGAAAATACTTAACTCCAGTTACGCATCTCTGCGATCATTTCGTCTTCAGTTGTTTGACAGTAAGAACGAGTGGTTTTAATATCGGCGTGGCCGCAGGCCATTTGAAGCATAACGAGGCTGCGGCCTTTGTTGGCGTTTAATGTCACAAAGCACCGGCGAAGTGCATGCGGGGATACCTGTACTCCGGCTCGGACGCCGATGCGTCGGACACGATTGAGCAAACCATCACGCTCCATCCTTTCGCCCAGCTTGTTGACGAAAAGCGGTGCAGCCGGTACTCGGCAATGAAGCGATGTGATATGGAGCTGAAGCATGCTAACAAGTTCCTGGCTCAAGCCGACCCGGCGGCGTTTCCCACCTTTTCCCCGTTCGACGGTCAGGAAGCCTTCATCCAAATACAGATCCTCTATTCGTAAGGCACAAAGCTCCGAGGCTCGCAAACCGGTCGAAGACAGCATCAGGATAATGAGGCGCTCTGTCGGTGTTATCAATAACTTTAACTGGGCGGCGTTAATAGGCCGCTTTGGCGCTGGATCAGGCCCTGCAAATCAAACCCAAGCCGCATAGATTGCATGATTTGTTTATTGTAAGTTATTGTACTTATGTCAGGAATCGGAGGCAGCGTAAATGAAAATACAATCGATATCATCCTTTTCCGTAGCGCGTGTGCCCAGAATGGGCAATAACGAGCCCCAACCGGAGCCGGTCAAGGCTTACATAATAACCGTAAAAGACCCCACAAGGCCAAGTGATGGGACAGCTTCCCTTGAGGAGCGTTCTCAGCATTTGATTGCGGGAATCCAGGCTCTTGTGAAGCGTGAAAAAAGGCAAGAGGAACTGAAGCGCATCTATTCGCTTGGTAACATCGGTGTTGTTGTACTGGATTGTACTCCTTCTCTGATCCAGGCTTTAGCCCAGGATGAAGCCGTGAAAGCGCATATTCAGGATATCAGCGAGCAGAGAATCGCTTTTGCGAGCCCTAACATGCCAAATCCTCAATTTTGAGCCATCTTTTTGCCTGCTTATTTCTATAGGGAACGGCTTCTGCTAAGATAACGTTGTCTGTTTAATCTGGGATGGTTTAACACATATGGTTTCCTCTGCACAACAGCAACGCACGGCAATTCTCGACAGCATTATGGACACGGTCGGCTGGACGCCGATGATTCGACTGAGCCGCATCTTTAGAGATTACCCGAAGGTCAACATATTGGGGAAGATGGAAATCTTTAACCCCAATATGTCCAGCAAGGATCGCATTGCGCTGAATATGCTGGAAACGGCAGAGCGCGAAGGGCGAATCAAGCCGGGTGATACGCTGGTGGAGCCCACTAGCGGAAACACCGGCCTTGGGCTGGCCATGGCCGGATTGATTAAAGGGTACAAGGTGGTAATTACCCTGCCGAAGAAAATGAGCATGGAGAAATACCAGCTGCTCCGGGCTTTTGGTGCGGAGGTCATTTGGTGCCCTACGGAAGCGGGCCATGGCGACCCGGATAATTACGTGGAAGTGGCTGAGCGGATGGCGCGGGAAAATCCCAATACCCATGTACTCAACCAGTTGGAAAACCACCATAACCCGGAAGCCCATTATAAAACCACCGGCCCGGAAATCTGGGAGCAAACGGAAGGAAAGATTGATTACTTCGTCTGCGGTATTGGCACCAGCGGCACCATTAGCGGCATCGGCAAATACTTGAAGGAAAAGAACCCGGCTATCCGGATTGTCGGGATCGATCCGGCCGGTTCGGTTTACTCCGGGGATGAGCCCGGCAGTTACCTGGTGGAAGGCATTGGGTATGATTATTTCCCACCGATTTATAACCCGGATGTGGTGGATAAGGTCATTCGCGTTACGGATAAGGAATCCTTCCTCGCCACGCGCGAGTTTGCCCTGGCCGAGGCAATCCTGGCCGGCGGATCCACGGGCACGGTGGTGGCCGGCATGCGCAAGCTGCTAAACGAGGTGGACGCAACCGGAAAAACCATTGTGATGATGGTACACGATACAGGCCGCAACTACCTGACCAAAATTTATAACGATGATTGGATGAGAGAAGAAGGATTTATCGATGGATAAAACGATGCGGGATCTTCAGTTTGCGACGGTGGCAATTCATAGCCACCAAGAGCCGGATGAAAAAACCGGCGCCGTCATTACGCCCATTTATCAAACCACCACGTTTGCCCAGGAGGATGCCGGAAAACATAAGGGGTACGACTACTCCCGCAGCGGCAACCCCACGCGTACGGCCTTGGAAGGCTGCCTGGCCGACCTGGAGGGCGGAGAGCATGGCTTATGCTTTGCCAGCGGCCTGGGTGCGCTAACTACGTTAAGCATGGCCCTGTTCAAACCGGGCGATCATATCATTTGTGGCGATGATGTTTATGGTGGCACCTATCGCTTCTTCGATAAAGTTTTCCGCCCGTTTGGCGTAGAGATTGATTTTATCGAACTGGCCGACCTGCAAACGGTGCGTCAGGCAATTAAGCCCAACACGAAGGCAATCTTCCTGGAGACGCCGACGAATCCCCTGCTGAAGCTGGTGGATATTGAGGCCATGGCGGCTTTGGCAAAGGAACACAACCTTATCAGCATTCTGGATAATACGTTTGCCTCACCGTATCTGCAACAAGGGCTCAAATATGGCATTGATATCATCCTGCACAGCACCACCAAGTACATCGGCGGCCACAGCGATGTTGTCGGCGGCGCACTCGTCTTGCGGGATGATACGTATCGCCAGGTGCTGCGCTTCCACCAGAATTCCCTGGGGGCGACACCGGATCCTTTTGCTTCCTGGCTCACGCTTCGCGGACTGAAAACGTTGGCCGTGCGGATGAAAGCCCATTGCGCCAATGCCATGGCGCTGGCCGAGTTTATGGAGAGTCACCCCAATGTGGAACAGGTCGTTTATCCCGGCTTGCCCTCGCATCCGCAGCACCAACTGGCGCGCAAACAAATGAACGACTTTGGCGGGATGATTTCTGTCCGTATCCGTGGCGGGCTGGACGCGTCCCGGACCTTTATGAAATCGCTCAAACTCTTTACGCTGGCCGAAAGCCTGGGCGGGATCGAATCTCTGGTGGAACACCCGGCTTTGATGACGCATGCCTCGATTGAGCCGGAGGTTCGGGCCGGCTTGGGCATTACGGACAATCTGGTGCGTCTCTCCGTGGGGATTGAGGACATCCGTGACCTAAAGGCGGATATCGCCCAAGCCCTTGAGAAGGCAGCCGCCTTGGCAAAGGTTTAATGGCTGCGTTTTTCCGGCTTGGCATCATTGGGCACCCCTTGTCCCATAGCCTGTCTCCCGTCCTTCAGCGCGTTTTTCTGCAGTCGGCGGGGCTACAGGGCATGTATGAAAGATGGGATATTCATCCGGATGCCTTGCCGGACTGGATGGGGCAAAGCAATGAGGCCTCCGGGTTTAATGTGACCATTCCGCACAAGGTGGCCATCCTGCCCTTCCTCACCTCTTTGTCTGCTGAGGCAACGGCGATTGGGGCTGTCAATACCGTGCAGGTTCTACAGGATGGGTTGGTGGGGCATAATACCGACGCCTATGGCTTTATCGCCCCGCTCCGTCAATCGCTGGGCACAGCCTTGGCGGATGCCCATATCCTGATTCTGGGGGCGGGCGGGGCCAGCAGGGCGGTGGCTTATGCCCTGCTTCAGGCTGGTGTTTCGCAGTTGACCTTTATTGTGCGCAACGAGGAGCGTGCCCGCCCGACGATTCAGATGACCCAGCGCCTGGCGGAAAGGGTGAAAGGCTTCCCACAGGTGGAAGTGCAAACGACACTCTCCAGGCCACAACTGGAAAGAATTAACGGCGTGGTCAATACCACGCCGCTCGGCATGTCCCCTCAAACCCACCAGTCCCCGCTGACGCCGGAGGATGTTGCAGCGCTTCCTTCCACGGCGTTTGTGTACGACCTGGTGTATAACCCCTTGAAAACACGGCTCCTTGAAATGGCGTCGCAACGGGGCTTAAAAACGCAAGATGGTTTGGATATGCTGATTTACCAAGGGGCAGCCGCGTTTCAAATCTGGACGGGCGTTATGCCTTCCCAGGAAGCCCTTGCCGAGTCGAAGCGAATATTGACGCAGCAGTTGAACATGGCGTCGAGCCCGTTGTAAGCCCTCATTCCATTAGGTGTAGGATCAGTCTTTTCGACAATAAAACTATAATGGGGGCAAGGGAACCCAGGTTGGAAACATAAAGCCCCGTGTTTGGAAAGAAACTCCCCCCGGATCAATCCGCGCGCCAGTTTTACGCCGCACTGATGGAAAGCCAGTGCCATATCAGCTGGGCTATTTTTTCCACGCCAACGCAAAACAAGTTTGCCGAATGGGCCCTGGAGGAGCTGGCCCGGCGAAACCCGGAAGCCGTGGAAACCGCCCAGCTCTCCATGAAAGAAGTAAAGCTCCTGTTTTCCCGCAACGATTCCATCCTGATGAAATACTTCTGGCGGCGCTTTTTTTTCTCCAGCGCCGCCGCAGAGATCTTTCGACTGGGATATTTCAGCACCGATTCGATTAAGGCCGGCAAGGCCATTGTCAAAGTCACGCTGCGCTATCCCAACGGTCAGGTCCGTGATATCGGCCTGCCAATGGTCGAGGAGCGATCGGGGTGGAAGCTGGCCTATGTGGAGAATAATTTGCCGTTCTAGGCAAACTCATGTCATGCTTCCTAATAGAGGCTGAATCCAAACGATTGCTTGAACGAGCAATAAACTCTAGGGAAGGTGCAGGGAGGGAACGGCCCTGCGCCAGCCAGCAAGTATAGATTGCTTTTAATCCCTTAGGCTTTGCCATTTGGCCTTGTTTTAAATAAGTTGATAATAACCTTGAGCGATCGGTATAGAGAAAGGGAATAATCCATGGAAAAGTCACCGTTGCAGGCCTTGCAGATGAAACGGGTTTTCCTGTCGGCCTTCTTGCTGGGACTTCTGTCAACACCTCCTGCCGTACTGGCGCAGTCCGACTTCAGCCAGAACCAGGTCCTTGGCGGCCAGGGAAGCGAGGAGGAGTCGCCGACCGAATATTATTCCAACTATGCCGAGCAAGCCATGCAGCATTACCGCAAAGGGGAGTCGACCAAGGCCATCGAATTGATGAGCAAGGCTTATCAACTGGCGCCCAACAATACGGCGATTCTCAATAATTTGGCGGCATCCTATATCCAGCGAGGCGTATACTACCAAAACAAGGCCAAGGATTACCCCAAAGCGATTTCAGATTATCGCAATGCGTTGTTTTTGCTGGAGTTTGACTGGCCGGAATCCGTCCAGCGAACCCAGGCTGGGCAAGCAAACGTTGAAATCCTGGATGACAACCTGACCAATGCCATGAAAAGTGCTAATATCCCCATAGCCGACAGCAAGTGGCATTTGCAATCGGCATGGGAGCTGAGGCGGAAAGGCCTTTTGCCGGAAGCGATGGTGGAATACGCCTGGGCAACGAAGCTGAACCCCAAGAATTCGGAAGCCTGGGCCGCGCAAGGTGACATTTATACCGTTCGTCAGAAGCACCAAAAGGCGATTGACGCCTACCAGAAAGCGATTGATTCTGCCTCCGCCCCTTCCGATGCGCTGTATATCAAGCTCGGCACGGCGCAGCTTCAAACGGAAAACCCTCAGAAGGCGGTTGATGCCTTTAATAAGGCGTTGGCAATCAATCCCAAAAGCAAGGATGCCCTGCTCGCGTTGGAGCAGGTCTGGAAAAAGGAAATCGTGCTGGATCCGCGCAATATGTCCGCCCATTTAAATCTGGGGGCCGTATACCAGCAGATGAACCGCTTTGAGGAAGCCCATGCGCAGTATCAGGTTGCAGAACGGCTTTCTCCCAACAACCCGTTGATTAAGATGAACCTAAGCAGCCTTTACCTGGCCCAGGGCAATAAGCAGCAGGCTTCGCAAATGGTGGACGCCATCCTTCAGCAAAACCCGAACAATGCCCAGGCCCTGCTATACAAAGCCGATATCCTAAAGCAGCAGGGGCGGCCGCAGGAAGCCGAGCAGTTTTTGCAGAAGGCCCTGCAATCCAGCCCCAATAAGAAGCAAATCCTGGATCAGCTGATTGGCATTTACAAGGGAGAAGGCAATGCGTTGAAGCTCAAGTCCGGGTGGGATATGTATACCCGCCAGTTCCCTCAAGATGCGGATGTGCATTACCAGGCAGCCCTTTCGATGCATGAGATGAAGGATTACGACAGTGCGATTGCCTATTATCAAAAAGCAATTCAGTTGAAGCCCGGCATGGCGGAAGCCCATGCCAACCTGGGTACAGCGCTTCATGCCGTAAACCGAGATCAGGAAGCCCTGGCTGCATTGAAAAAAGCGCTGAGCCTGAACCCGCAACTGGATCAGGCCAAGGACCTGATTGGCGCGCTGGAAACCCGCCAGGGCTCCAAGATCATGGTGGAGGCAACCCAACTGCACGAGCAGGGCAAGTATGCCGAAGCTGCGCGTAAATACGAAGAAGCGCTGAAGCGCGAAACGAGCAATGCCACGTTATACGCCAATTACGGCCTGACACTGCAGGCTTTGAAGCGCTACAAGGAAGCAGTAACCGCTTACGATAAGGCCTTGGCCCTTGAGCCGGAGAACGCGACCTATTACTATTACAAGGGAACGGCATACGATCAGCAGAGCCAGTGGGATGCCGCCCGCAAGCAGTTCGAGATGGCCTTGGCCAAGGACAGCAACCTGACACAGGCGCAAGAAGCCTTGAACATGCTGGCGAATGCAACCACGCAAACCGGCCTGGCCAAGGCATTGGAAGCTTATGAGAAGCAGCAGTACCCGCAGGCCCTACAGCAGGTTGATGCGGTGCTGAAGGCCGATCCCGACAATGCCATGGCGTATTATTACCAGGGTCTGGTGTTCGACGCCCAGAAAAAGCTGCCCCAGGCCAAGACAGCTTACGAGAAGGCTCTTTCCCTGGATAGCGGGATGACGGATGCGGTTTATGCACTGGCCGTTGTGCTGGATACTCAGGGCAACAAGGCCGAAGCGAAGAAGCAGTACCAGCAGTTCATCAATATGACGCAGGGACAGCCCGAAGATGACTTTGTGCGGTATGCCAAGGAACGCATCTCAACGTTATAATTCCTGTAAATATTGCCCACAACACGAAACCCCTCTCTGGCTCATACCGGAGAGGGGTTATTAACGGGTTCGTACAGTGTTATACGTCCGTGAAGCTTTTATAGAACAAGCCTATTTCTTTTTATTCACTAGTTCCTTGAATTTTTTATGCGCTACAAAAACCGGGACGATCTTTTCCGGGACATCCACTTTCTCGCCTGTACGGGGGTTTTGGCGAATCTGGGCTTTACGCTTGCTGGTTTGAAACGTCCCGAAGCCGGATAAAGTTACTTTTTTGCGCTTGATGGTGTTCTTTTTGATGACCTCGATAATGGTCGAAAAAATTTCATCCACCTGGGTTTTGGGCAGTTTTGTCTTCTTGGCTATCTGCTCAACCAGTTCCGATTTGTTCATGCGCTGTTTCTTCCTTCTAAGTGTCCTCGTAGTGGCAATGTGGTTATCGGCAGTGGTTGAAATAACTTGAGCAAATTCTTTTGTTTAAAGTATCAGGGAACTGAGATGCCCATTAAAATCAGTTCATGCTTCAATTGCATTTTGCATAACGGGTTGCGCTGGGTATAATACTTGTGGTCTTCGGAACCGATTGCAATGGAAGTGATCCGAATGGTGAGGAAGCCGCCTCGAAAGCGGTCGCCCCGCAAGGGGTTGCAGGTTCGACTCCTGTCACTTCCGTTTTTCTACTAAAACACATCGAAAACCGACTTGCTTTTGTTTATAAGGCCAAAAGCATCATCTATGTGATTAGGATGATGGGTTTTTGCATTTGTCTATAGGTTTTAAACGGCCTCCAGTATAGAACGAGCGGAAAGACGCTCCTTGAGGTATTGGCCGGTATGGGATTCCTTGGCCTTGATGATAGCTTCTGGAGGGCCTTCGGCAACAATCTGGCCGCCTTGGTTGCCCCCTTCCGGGCCAAGATCGACAATGTAATCGGCGTGGGCCAAAAACTCAATGTTATGCTCCACTACCACGATGGAATGGCCGGATTCCTGAAGTTTTCGCAAGGCCAGAATAAGTGTATGAATATCCGTAAGGTGAAGGCCGGTCGTCGGTTCATCGAACAGGAAAAGATACGGCTCGGCAGATTTGCGCTCGCTGGAGGAAAGGTAAGAGGCCAGCTTCAATCGCTGGGCTTCCCCGCCAGACAAGGTTGAGGTGGATTGCCCCAGATGCAGATAACCCAAGCCTATTTCCTGCAAAGGCACCAGCTTGTTGGAAACACGGCTGGACTTGCGGAAAAAGGTCAGCGCTTCCGTTACCGTCATATCCAGGATTTCGTTAATGGTCTTGCCTTCGTACTCAATCGCCAGGACAGTTGGGCTAAAGCGTTTCCCCTGGCAATCGTGGCAGGTTACGGTTACATCGGCCATAAACTGCATATCAATCGTAATCGTGCCCAGGCCTTCACAGGTTTCGCAGCGGCCGCCGGGAGAGTTGAAGGAAAAATGGCTGGCGGTAATCCCCAAGGCTTGCGCTTGCCGCGTTGCGGCAAACAGTTTTCGAATCTCATCGTAAGCTTTGACATACGTTACCGGGTTGGAACGAATGGAGCGTCCCGGCGGCGTTTGATCCACCAGGATGATGTCCTTGAAGTCCTCAAACCCGCGAAGCTCCCGGCAGGGCGCGACATCCAGCGTTAGCTCCAACCCTTTGGATTGCTGGTAATTCGCATACAACGTTTGTTTAATAAGCGTGGACTTGCCGGAGCCGGAAATACCGGATAACGCCACGAGCTGGTTCTTTGGTAGGCGAACATCAATATCCTTGAGATTATTGCCGGAAGCACCCAGGATTTCCATCCATTCTGCTTTTTTGGGATTGAACTTGCCGTTGTTATTTTCAATCTGCGGTAAATGCTTCAGATAGTACGCCGTTGGCGAATAATCCGTAGCAAGGAATGCCTTCATTCCTCCTTCATACACCACGCGGCCCCCATCTTTGCCGCCGGTCGGGCCGATATCCAGGATCTTGTCCGCGCCCAGGATAATTTCCGGGTCGTGTTCCACCACCACCACGGTATTGCCGTAATCCCGCAGGTTTTTAAGCACGGAAAGCAAGCGCTGCGTATCGCGCGCATGCAGCCCCACAGTGGGCTCATCCAGCACGTAAAGCGTATCCGTCAGTGCGCTCCCCAGCGCGGAAGACAGGTTGATCCGCTGGGCCTCCCCGCCGGAAAGGGTTCGGGACTGCCGCGCCAGGGTCAAATAGCCCAAACCAATCTCTTCCAGGTAGGTCAATCGGGACTCAATTTCCCGGAAGAGACGCTGCGTCACATGCTGCTGTTCCGGCGTCAAATCCAGCGATTTGAAGAAACCCCGCAACTCTGAAATGGGCATGCTGGAGAGATCGTGAATATTTTTTTGGTTGATCCTGACCTGTAGCGCTTCCTGTTTGATACGGGAACCAAAACAGACGGGACAGGGATAATAGCCACGGTACTTTGCCAACATCACCCGGACGTGGACTTTGTACTTCTTGGACTCCAGCCATTCGAACAGGCCGTTAATGCCAATGTAGCGCCCCTTGCCTTCCAGGACAAACAGCTTTTCCTCGTCCGTCAAGTCCTTGTACGGTATATTGAGGCGTATTTTGCGCTTTTTGCCTTCCGCCATCAGGTCATCATACATTTCCTGGTTGGCAGGCGTGTTAAACGGATGCACCGCGCCTTCTTCCAGTGTAAGGCCGCGGTTCGGAATGACTTTGTCTAAGTCCAGGCCGATGATCTTGCCAAAGCCCTCGCAGGCTTTACACGCCCCAAGCGGGCTGTTGAATGAAAACAGGTTGGCAAACGGCTCTATTAATGCCTTATGGCACTGCTGGCAGGCAAACTGGGTCTGGTAGGAAATCACTTGCGGGGATTCCTTCCCCAGAATATGCGCGTTGACCTTATGCGGATTCAATTCCAGCGCTTTCCGAATTGATTCCAACAGGCGTGACGAAGTATCTTCACCTTTAAGGACAAGGCGATCAATCACCACTTCCAGGCAATCCGGTTCATGTTCCAGTCCGTTGGAAAAGTCGATCACGTCACCATCAACCAGCGCTCGGAAGTAACCTTGCGCAATCAGCGTCTTCAGCGAAAAGTCCTTGAGGGATACCGGCGAAGCCAGAATCAGTTTCGTTCCGGAGGGCTGCCGCTTTAATTCGGCATCAATGCTGTTGGGCGTGGCTTTCGTTGCAATCCCGCCACAATTGTCGCAATACATGGCGCCGATGGCGGTAAACAGCAAGCGCAGGAAGTCATAAATCTCGGTTACCGTTCCCACTGTCGAACGGGCATTTTTGATGTGGTTCTTCTGCTCCAGTGCAATCGTTGGTAGAATATGTTGGATTTGATCGACATCCGGCTTCTCGATGCGCTCCAGAAACTGCCGCGCATAGGTGGACATAGATTCCAGGAAACGGCGCTGCCCTTCC
>CALAJO010000068.1 GCA_937922745.1 uncultured cyanobacterium | reverse complement strand
GGCAATGTGGCCCGCTCTGCTTTAGAAGGCATGGCACGATGCAAGGGAATACGATGATGCAAGCCGATCTGCACAATGGGATCTCCTATTAAACCCCAAATTTACTACAAACGTGAAGCTGGATCATCCTGTTTGTGCGAGGTTGAAGATGTAGGGGGATAACCCGGATATATCTGGCTATCAGGGTGATTGGGTTCGTTTCGCCAACATCAAAATGGCTTCGTTCGGTCGATTTTTAAAGGCCATCCCAAGTGATGGAAAGTCCGTTACAATAGGATCATGCAACAGACCTTATCCGACAAAGCGGTTAAAGAAGCCCACCAACTGCTGGAGCAGGCCCTCTACGAACTCAAGCGGGTGGTCGTAGGGCAGGAGCATCTGCTGGAGCGACTGCTGGTTGCCGTCATCTGCAAAGGGCATGTGCTGGTGGAAGGCGCTCCGGGGCTTGCCAAAACCCTGGCCCTTAAAAGCATGGCCCAGGTGATGGAAGTGGATTTCAAGCGCATCCAGTTTACCCCCGATCTGCTTCCGGCGGATCTCATTGGCACACGGATTTATAACCCGGCCAACGGCAGCTTCAACACCGAGCAGGGGCCCATCTTTGCCAACTTCATCCTGGCCGATGAGATCAACCGTGCGCCGGCCAAGGTGCAAAGCGCCCTGCTGGAAGCGATGCAAGAGCGGCAGGTAACAATAGGCCGAGAAACCTTTGCGCTCCATCAACCCTTCCTGGTGATGGCGACCCAGAACCCCATCGAATCCGAAGGGACGTACTCCCTGCCGGAAGCGCAGCTGGATCGGTTCCTCTTCAAAATCCTGGTGGATTATCCCAGCCAGGATGAGGAGTTCATCATCCTGGAGCGGGTGGCGGAGCTGGGCTTGCCGGAGTTAAATCCCATCCTCTCCGCCGAAAAGGTGGTCGAGCTGATGGCCTGTGTTCCCCAGGTCTTCCTGGATGCCAAGCTGATGTCTTATATCGTTAAACTGGTGCAAGCCAGCCGGGCTTTGCAAGGCAGCACGCTGCTGTATGGCGCCTCCCCACGGGGAACCTTGTCCATTGCGCTGGCTGCCAAGGGTCTGGCCCTGTTCCGGGGGCGGGGGTACGTAACCCCTCAGGATATCCTGGCGGTGTTGAAGGACTGCCTTCGCCATCGCCTCATCCTCTCCTATGAGGCGTTGTCCCGGCAAAAGACGGCGGATGACCTGCTGGATGAATTGATTGATTCGGTTGAAAAGCCGGCTGTTGAGGTTTAAACCATGTTTCCGAAAGGCACGCTGAAAAGCCTTTGGAACCCGGTGGAAGCCTTGCTGGAAGCCCAGCAGGCTCAAGAGAAGGATTCTACCATTACGCCGGACAGGCTGCTTCGGCAATTGAAGCTCCAGGTTTCCCGCCGTTTAGGGTCGCCCTATCCCGGTGAATACCGCGGCCTCTTCAAGGGGCAGGGCCTGGACTTACTGAATTTGCGCGAGTATCAGCCGGGCGATGATATTCGGAAGATCGATTGGAACGTGCTGGCCCGCACCGGCGTGCCGCACATTAAGGAGTACTACGCGGAGAAGCAGATTCCGGTCTGGGTTGTGGTGGATGCCACGGAAACCATGCATTTTGGCCAGATGCTTTCCAAACTGGCTTATGCCGTTCAGCTTGTGGGGCTGCTAGGGTTGTTAGCGCTGGAAGAAGGGCATCGCGTGGGATTGCTGGTTTGGGATGGAGTAGAAACGCCGGTTCGTTGCATTCCGCCAGGTAACAGTGTGCCACATCTCCAATGGCTGATTCAGCAAGTTGAAACAATGGCCCATACCGATGCGATCTCATTTCAGCCGGGTGAGAATAAGCAGTTTCCGCCTTTGAACCGAATCTTCAAAAATCGCTGCCTTGTATTTTGCCTCAGTGACTTTGCGTTTATCGAGGACGTGCCTGAGGCGGCGTCAATCCTGGCGCAGGTTGGCCGCAAGCATCAGTTACAGAGCCTTGTGTTCATCGATCCGGCAGAGGAGCAATTGAGCGAAGCGCGTGGCTGGTTGCCTTTAGCGGCGCCTGCCGGTCAACCACGCTGGGTTAACACTGCGGACAGGATGATGGTTCGGCGCTACCAGCAATGCTTCCAAGAGCAGATCGCGACTCGCAGGAAACAGCTCTTGGATTGGGGGGGTGTTCAATTGGTAAATACGGGCAATGAGCCGTCATTGCTCCTGCAAAAGCTGGCGAACGCCTCATGATGGCCCTGGGTGAGTTCGATATTCTTTATCCGCCGGTATTGTTGCTATTGATTGTTATACCGCTGCTGACGGTGTTCTTTCTGCTCAAGCAGCGGCAGTATTGGCAGGATGCGTTTGCCTTTAGCCAAATAGCCGTGTTGCAGCGCATTAAACAGGAGCCGAATATTGTCTGGCATCAGCGCGTGGTGCCTGCCATACTGCTTCTATCCCTGACGTTCGGGATTATCGGCCTTTCCTCTCCGGAACTGGTGCGCCGGGTTGCGACCAAAAACAGCTTTTTGATGTTGGTGATGGACATTTCCATTAGCATGGAGGCGACCGATTTAAGTCCCAACCGGCTTCATGCAGCAAAAACGGCCGCGATCGACTTTGTAAAGGATTTACCGGATGGCGTACAGATTGGCCTGGCCTTTTTCGCCGGGAATACCTATCTCGTTTCTCCGCCCACGGAAGATCACCGCCTACTGGTGTCTTACCTTAAAAGCCTTGAAATGGAAGACCTGCGTCCCGGCACTGCCATTGGGGATGCCATGCTGATGGCAATCCAGAGCCTGGAAAACCGTATCAGCCAGACTAAGGAGGAGCCAGTAGGGACACGTGAGATGAGCCAGCCTCTGGGCTCCATTATTTTACTGACGGATGGCGAAAGTAACCTCGGGATTTCCCCAATTGTGGCGACGGAAGAAGCCGTGAACAAGCAGATTAAGGTCTTTCCCATCGGCATTGGGGAGGAAACCGGGGCGTATGTGAGGGGCGGCATTTTTACCCACCTGGATGAAACCTCGTTGATGACGATTGCCCAGCAAACCGGCGGGCAATATTACCGCGCGCGTGCGTTAAAGGATTTCAAGGATATTTATGGCAAAATCGGTCAGAAGACCTTGCATATTGAGGAAAAACGCATCCCGCTGATGCCGGTGTTCCTGGGATTGTCCATGCTATGCGTTTTATCCGCTTTTGTGTGGGGAATCCATCACCGCCGCATCTAGTCCGAGAGAAACCTTCGGTCAAACGCCTGGGATATGGCGGCAATCACTTGCTCCTGAACCTGTTCCATTGACAATGATACTCCAGGTAAAAGGGCCTGCATGGATGTCATGACTGTGGCGGATAACCCGCACGGGTTGATCGGGTCAAAGCAAGCCAAATCCGTGGTGACATTGAGCGCAAAGCCGTGATACGTTACCCACTTTTTAACCGCCACACCAATAGAGGCGATTTTGGATTCCCCAACCCAGACGCCCGTCCATCCTGGTTTGCGCTCACCGCAGATGTCATATTGGTCGAGTACGGAGATGATCACCGCTTCCAGCTTGCGAAGATACTGGTGTAAATCCCGCTCGCCTTCTTCTAGATTAAAGATGGGATAGCCGACAAGCTGGCCAGGGCCGTGGTAGGTCACATCCCCGCCGCGCTCAATTTCCACGATGGGTATGTTAGGCGGGTTCAGGATGTTCTCCGGGCGTGTGCCACGCCCCAGGGTGATGATATGCGGATGTTCTCCCAGTAGAAGGGTATCTGGAATACGATCCGCAAGGCGATCGGCTACAAGATGCTTTTGCAACGCGTAGACGGTTTCGTAGGGTTCCGGGCCAAAAAGCTGCCAACGGAAAGGGCGAGACATTTATAGTTTCACGGGTGTTTGCTTTGGGCGCTCCGGACGGGCGGTACCGCCTTGGTAAATATGGATGGCTTGGCCGTGGAGCGCTTCTGCCGCTTCCATAAGCGATTCCGGCAGTGTGGGATGTGTATGAACCGTCAAAGCGAGATCCTCGCTCGTAGCGCCCATCTCGATTGCCAGGGCCGCTTCTCCAATCAGCTCGGATACGTCCGGCCCAATCATATGCACACCCAGAAGCTCATCGGTTTTGGCATCCGCAATTACTTTTACAAAGCCTTCGGTTTCATTCATCGAGAGAGCCCGACCTGAGGCGGCAAATGGGAATTTGCCCACCTTCACCTGGAGCCCTTTTCCTTGGGCCTCTGCTTCGGTTAAACCCACCGTGGCAATTTCCGGATCGGTGAAAATAGCAGCCGGCATGGCCTTGTAATCCAGCACTTCGTTTTGCCCTGCAATAACCGCGGCGGCGACCAAGCCCTCTTTGGAGGCTTTATGGGCCAATAGCGGCCCACCAACCACATCGCCGATTGCATAAATATGCGGGACACTGGTTTTAAGCTGTCCATCCACCTGGATAAAGCCGCGCTCATTCACCTTGACGCCAATTTTTTCCAACCCAAGCCCATGGCTATTGGGCTTTCGGCCAACTGCCACCAGTACCTTGTCCGCTTCCAGGGATTTCTCGCCATCCGGGGTTTCTAAAACAATGCTTGCCGTATTGCCTTTAACCGTCACGCTCTTGGCTTTGCTTTCCAGGTATATTTCCATTTTACGACGCTTCAGGCTGCGACGCAGGGTGTCGGCAATCTCTTTATCCACGCCGGGTAAAAGTTGAGGCAGCAACTCAACCACAGACACTTTACACCCCAACTTGGCCGCCATTACGCCCAGCTCCAGGCCGATGACGCCACCACCAATCAGTACCAGGTGTTGCGGCAATTCGGTCATATCCAGCGCATCGGTGGAATCAATCACAACCTGGTGGTCCAGCGGAATATGCGGCAGGCTTGCGGTGGAGGAACCGGTCGCAATCAGGAAGTTCTCGGCGGAAAGTTGCTGACGGTTCCCGGAGGCATCCGTCACTTCAATGGCTTTGTCGGAAATAAACTGGGCTGTGCCGTAAACCGTTTGGATCTGATGGTTTTTAAACAGCTGCCCGATGCCACCGGTCAACTTCTTCACGACGTCATTCTTCCAGGATACCAACTTGGGCATTTCAACACGGAGATTATCCGCTACGATGCCAAAATGGGACGCGTCCTGCATGCGACTAAACAGGGAGGCTGCGTAAATCAACGCCTTGGAAGGGATGCAGCCCCAATTGAGGCAAACGCCGCCGAGCCGTTCCTTTTCAATAACCGTTACTTTTTTTCCCAGTTGGGCCAGTCGAATCGCGGCGACATACCCGCCGGGGCCCGCCCCAATGACAATCACATCGCTCGACGAATCAGGCATTGCATTTTCCTTCCTTCACCTTCCAGACTCCCGTATTTTAGCCCAAACCAGCTTGGGGTGCATTCTGTTAGTGTGAGCGATTTTCTATATAAAAGCCCTCGAATACTTGCTTCAACATTATGAATATTTCGCTAATTAACAATTTTTTCATGGCTCCTGAGTAGAATATAATTGAAGCCTTACAAGGGTTTTAGAGAGAGTTGTCACCTGTAATATCTTGAAAGCCCGTGTTTTGGTTTCGTTGCTCGTGAGAAACATATAATCAGTGCGTATTTTAGACCTGACAGGTTTAGAAGCAATTTTGTCAAAATGATTGTTTTTATTAATTCAGAAGAGATAAATTTCTGGACTTGGAGAGTAAGGAGAGATAGGGCTAATGCTGCAAGGCATTTCACAATTTAATCCTACTGTGGCGCAGGCTCTGCCGTTGCAACGAACCGTGGCGGCTAATGTCGGTGGGTATGGCTCCAATATCGGGGTTGCCGGAAACACCTTGGGAACAGGGCTACAGCGCACTGGAGCAGACGCTTTTATCAACAGTAACCCGTTGGGGATACCAGGTGGGATTACGGGCAATCCATTCAACTTGAATGCAGGGACTTCGGCGGTACCGGCAGGCCAAAATTTTGATATCGGCTCCGTCTTGCAGATGACGTTGCAACTGCTGTTGCAAACGCTGCAATCGAGACTAGGCATTGGCGCCAATACCGTAGGCGTCGCCCAACAAGCGCCTGCTGCAGGGGTTGCCGGCTCAGCCGCGACTCCTGTTGGAGCAGCGGGTTGTAACTGTGGCGGTGTCTGCCAAGGCTGTGGTGGAACCGGTGTCCAGAAGCTTACCAATCCGGCGGTAACAGCAGGTCCCGGCATGCGGGCTCCTGGCCCCAACCAACTGGTTAATGCGGCTGACCTGGCCAACTTCCCTGGAATGGAAACCGCTTCTCCACGCTTACGTTCCGCGATGAGCAAGATTGCAAACACGGCTGCCAATTGGAAGAATAATATGGCCAATAACCCAGCCGCCAACAAGAGCGATCCGCAATACGTGGCGGGGCAAATCGCCTACAACCTGGTGGTCAGCGCCCGTCAATCCGGAACAAGAATCACGTCGACCCAATTGCCCAACAATATCCTGGGCGAAAATATCAACGATGGCCAAATGATCCGGATTAACCAGAATGTTTCGGAAGAGCAGATGATTAACACGTTAATCCACGAATTTGGGCATAACCAAAATATCAATGGCGTAAACCTGGGTGCCGATAACAGCCAGATGGAAGAGGCCGTTAACAAAACCCTGGGCGACTTTGTTTCAAGCGCTATTACGGGTGGTTCGCCACAAAGCCTCCAGTTTTATATGAACCAGGTACGCGGTTTGTACCGTGGCTTAAAGGCCGATCAGCCCGGTTATCTGCAAAATATCCAGCGTGCGCTCGGGATTAATATCGCCTAGCGTATCGCATTCTTTCCCCTACAGTAAGCAGAGTTATTCAACAGGAGTCGGAAGGCTCCTATTTTTATAGCAGCGGTTTTTTGTTAAACGGCGGCCAATAAAAACCGGCCGGGATGCTCCAGCCAATCGATGACTTCCTTCATAAACAGTGCGGCTTCTGCGCCATCCACCACGCGATGATCGCATGAGATGGAGAAATACGTCATTTCGCGAATAACGATCTCGTCATTGCGAACGACCGGGCGTTTCTCAATCTTTTGGATTCCCATAATCGCCACTTCGGGATAGTTGACGATGGGTGCGGAGAAAATCCCGCCAATCGACCCGATGCTGGTGAGGGTAAAGGTGCCGTCCTGCAAATCGCTTAAGCTCAGCTTGTTATTGCGCGCCTTGTCACTCAAATCCACGATTTCAACGGCTAAATCCAGGATGGACTTGGTATGGGCATTCTGGATGACCGGTACGATCAAGCCCTCCGGCGTGGCCACGGCAATCCCGATATTATAGTAATGCTTCAGCACGATTTCCTTGGTTTGTTCATCCAGGGTGCTGTTGAGCTTTGGAAATTTCTTCAGCCCTTCAATCACCGCCTTGATGATAAACGGCAGGTAGGAGAGCTTAACGCCCATCAAATCCGCGTGTGGAAGAAGATCCTGGCGGAGCTGCACAATCTGAGACATGTCCGCCTCTTCCACATAGGTAAAGTGCGGCGCCGTATGCTTGGATTTAACCAGGTGTTCGCCAATCTTGCGACGCATGCCGATAAATGGAATACGTTCCTCGCGTCTCTCTACCGGGGCTTGTTGCATCATAGCTTGAGGCCGGGCTGTCATTTTGCCTGGTTTGAAGGCCAAAACATCGTCCTTGCGAATCCGCCCGTGCGGGCCGGAGCCGCTTACCAGGGCCAGATCGATACCCATCGAGCGGGCCAGTTTACGGACAGCCGGAGGAGCCAGCACTTTACCAGAAGGGCTAGCAGGGCGGGTTGCTGTTGCAACCGAAGCCGATTGCTCTATCCCACCGCCGTTAGCCTGGGCCATTTTTTGGGAGGTGCCTCCGTTTTGGGTGTGGGCCAATTGCTCATCCTGTTGCTGCTCAACGCGTTTGGCTTCCCCTGACGAGACTTCATAGATACGGATAATGACGCTGCCAACCTTGACCGTATCGCCTTCCTTGTACAGCAGCTCCTGCACGACGCCACTAACGGGGGAGGTGATTTCAACCGTGACTTTGTCCGTCATCACCTCCACCATGGGCTCATCTTCCTTCACGGCTTGGCCTGGCGAAACCAGCCATTTGGATATCTCGCCCTCATGCACCCCTTCGCCGATGTCGGGTAGTTTAAATTCGAAAACCATAATGTGTTATCTCCCCAAAACAGTACGTGACGATGACCAGGATGCAGCCTTAATAGGCCATGACATCCTGTATGGCACGATATACCCGTGCCGGGTGCGGCATATAAACATACTCCAGCGTGTAGGGAAAGGGCGTATCTAAACCGGCAACCCGCAAGATAGGCGCTTCCAGGTAATCGATCGCTTTTTCTGCAATGGTTGCGGCAATTTCGGCGCCATAACCGCAGGTCTTCGGCGCTTCATAAACCACAATGGCACGGCCTGTCTTTTTCACCGAGTTCAGAATGGTTTCGATGTCCAGCGGATACAACGTCCGCAGATCGACAATTTCAGCGTTCCAACCTGATTCAGCAGCCTTTTCCGCAGCCCGCAATGCCACCTGAACCATAGAGCCATAGCAGAAAATGGAGACATCGGTGCCTTCGCGTACAATATTCGCCGGGCCAATGGGCACGACATAGTCCGCTTCCGGCACATCCTGCTTAAAGGCGCGATATATTTTCTTGGGCTCCATAAAAATAACGGGGTCTTCACCGCGAATGGCGGCCTTCAGTAACCCTTTTGCGTCGTAAGGGTTAGACGGGATGACAACCTGAAGGCCGGGCGTATGACAGAAATATGCTTCCGGGCTTTGGGAATGGTAATGGCCGCCACGAATACCCCCGCCATAAGGTGTCCGAATGACGACGGGTGAGGTGTAATCACCACCGGAGCGGTAACGCATCTTGGCCAATTCGGATACAATCTGGTCAAACGCAGGGTAGATGAAGTCGGCAAACTGGATTTCCGGTACCGGTTTCAGCCCGTAAACAGCCATGCCGATGGCCGCGCCGATAATGCCGCTTTCCGAAAGTGGCGTATCCATCACGCGCTCGGCGCCAAACTTTTGGTACAGGCCTTCCGTCGCTCGGAAAACGCCGCCGTTCAAGCCCACATCCTCACCAAGGACGACCACATTGTCATCTCGGGTCATCTCTTCGTGCAGTGCCGAGTTGACCGCTTGTAATAAAGTTAAATCCGCCATGTCCTAAAATCCCTCCTGAATCAAACGTGCGCTGATGCTGTGGCTTTTTGTCTTCATCGTCATCATAATGGGAACTCCCCTTCGTTGGTGAGTTCCAGGCCACTTTCATGAGCCAGGATATCTTCCTTTTGATCTGCCAAGGCCTGTGGTACATAAGAGTAAACATCATCAAACAGCGTTTCCCACGCAGGTTGGGGAAGGCTCTCCGCGATTTTGATGGCTTCGCTGAGACGGGCCTGGGCATTTTCCCGGATTTCCGTTTCCCAGGCTTCCGTCCACAATTCCATTTCGGTCAGGTATTCACGGAAGAGGGCAATCGGATCCCGTTTTAGCCAGTATTCCGTTTCCTCCTTGGAGCGATACCGGCTGGGATCGTCCGAAGAGGAGTGCGGGCCGGCGCGGTAGGTTTTCAATTCCAGCAAGGTTGGCCCTTCCCCGCGACGCGCCCTTAAGATGGCTTCTCGTGTGGCTTTGTAAACCGCTAAAATATCATTGCCATCGACTTGAAAGCCAGGCATGCCGTAAGCTTTGGCTTTATCGGCCAATACTTCCACGCCGGTCTGTTTTTGGACGGGGATGGAGATTGCGTACTGGTTGTTGACCAGGGCGAAAATACAAGGCGCTTTCATTGCGGCGGCAAAGTTCATCCCAGAGTGAAAATCGTTGGAGGAGGTTCCGCCATCGCCAAAATAGGTAATGGCTACGGCATCATCCTTTTTCACCTTAGCTGCCATGGCGCAACCGACAGCCTGAATCACCTGTGTCCCGATGACACTGGAGATAGACAGGAAGTGATGGGCCTTGTGCGTGTAATGCACCGGCATCTGCTTGCCTTGTACGATGTCTTCCGCATTTCCAAACAGGTTGTTGACCATGGTTTGCAGCGGCACGCCTCGGTGCATGGCAACGCCAGGCTGGCGATAAGAAGAAAAGATCCAATCTTTCTGCTCCAACGCAAACGCCGTGCCAATCTGGCAGGCCTCCTCACCAAATGAGCCTGCGTAAAAACCGATGCGGCCTTGCCGTTGCAGCTTGAAGCAACGTTCATCATACTCCCGCGTCATGATCATCGCTTCATACATCTGCTTCAGATCAAACGGGGTGAGCCCTTCCGGTATGGCGCGTTGTGGTTTTTCCTTCGTCGTCATGGTTGGCACTTCCTGTATCATTGACATATATATCCCTCTCCTTAATCGTCCCCGACAATCACGGTGTCTGTATCGCTTTTCGACGCTTTTCGATAATTCCTTGAATAAAGAATTCGGCGGCTTTATACGAGCTTCTCACCAATGGCCCGGAGGCACAATAGAGAAAGCCCATTCGCGCAGCCTCTTCTTCCCAGTGGGCAAACGCTTCCGGCGTAACAAAGCGCCTTACCGGCAGATGCTGGGCCGTGGGCTGCAAATACTGCCCCAGGGTCAAAATATCCACGCCGTTTGCTCGCAAATCAGCCATGCATTGCCGAACTTCTTCATCTGTTTCACCCAGGCCCAGCATAATGGATGATTTGGTATAGATATCCGGGCGGATAGACTTGACCTGCTGTAAAAGCGTCATGGTTTGCTGGTATCCTGCCCGCGGATCGCGCACGGGATGCGTCAGACGCTCTACGGTTTCAATATTCTGGGCAATCACATCCGGGTTGGCAGCCATAAGTCGCTCTAAAGGCGCAAGCGCTCCCCTGAAATCCGGGATGAGCGTTTCCACCATAATCCCCGGAACGGCGTGTTTTAAGGCTTCCACCGTTTTGGCGAAATGATCCGCGCCGCCGTCCGGCAAGTCATCCCGGTCAACCGAGGTGAGTACCACATACTTCAGGTTGAATCGTTTCACGGTATTCGCAATCTTTTGTGGCTCATCCGCATCCAGCCACCCTTTGGGGTTACCAGTTTTTACGGCGCAAAACTTGCAAGCCCGTGTGCAGGTATCGCCCATTAACATGTAGGTTGCGGTGCCGCCCGCCCAGCACTCCGCAATATTGGGGCACTTTGCCTCTTCGCAAACGGTAGACAGCTTGAGTTCCCTGGAGATTTCCTTAATGTGGTTATACACAGGGCCTCCGGGGGGACGTATTTTCAGCCAGTCCGGCTTGGGCATGCGTGTCGTGGAAATCGATCGGTCCCTCATCATTGGGGCTTACTGATCGATTATTCAATAAAAAGGAGCCTCAAACAAGTCATGCCCAAGCCGCTTTCCAGCCTTCATTTCCACTGTCGTGCTACAGTGTGATAGGCAACATAAGGGAGGCGCGTAAAATGATTACCAATAGCAAGGGAACTTGTTTAAAAAATCCAAGCTCAACCACTGCCTGCGAGTAACCTATCCTCTGGCGAGAGAGCGACCCATTTTAAAATTGATTTCGAGCATTAACACTTTTTGAAAACGGACAAAGATACTGTAATTCATATTATCCAATCAACTCTTCTATTTATCGCAGTCAATTCCACTCATAACAAAAACCGAGAAAGAAAAAACTTACACCTCTTCTGCGGCAAACTGGGATTTTTCGCCTTTAAACCACATGGAAACCCGGTTAATCAAGGTGCTTTTGCGGTTAGACCGTTCATGCATCAATCTCAGGGACTCGAACTGTTCTTCGGTCGGGATTTGAAACAGGTAATCCAGCGTTCTGTCTCGGGTAATTTGCTGTGCAATCGCATTTCTCATCGATTCTACCTCGTCTATTTCGCCACTCTCAACATTAAAGTCAACTCTCAAAGGAAAACATCCAATTACTAAACTTTATACCCCTTTTCGGATGTTTTCAATCGCATCTTGAATAAAATAATCAAACTCGTCCAGATGAAGGAGTGCAATGACAAAGTCTTATCTGGAAAATCCGGATTTCTGAACTTATTAAAGACCAACAGACTTGGTTAAGAAGAGAAAAATTTACTTGCAGTTCCCGCACAGTCCAAACAGTTCGAAGTTGTGGTATTGGATGGAAAAGGTATCCTTGACCTTGTCGGCAATGTCATCAAACGGGCAGAGATCAAGCACCTGAATCAGGTTGCACTTGGTGCAAATCATATGGTGATGGTGCATGGCATGCGTGTTCAATTCGTATCGCACCTGGCCATCGTTAAAGTTGAGCGGCTTGACTTGAGACGTGGCGACCAGATGGTTTAAAGCCCGATAAACGCTGGTCAGGCTCACCTTCATATTCTTCTGAGTTACCTTCAGCCAATCCAGGATTTCGCTGGCGGTGGCGTGGTTAACCTGATGCAGGGCTTCAAGCACCGCATTTTGCGATTTGACGTTGCGAAGGGAGGGAGCATTTTCCATAAAAGCGAATGCAAATGATTATCATTTAAACTCAATATAGCAGTTGGCCCATCGGATTTCAATCTATTCCCCAGGAAGTGATTGACATGTAAACGAAATTTTGAGAAAAATGAAAATGATTTTCATTTTCGAATTTTCGGTTTGAAGGTATGTCGTTGAATTCATTTTATTATCCTCTTCCCTATTCGGTTCCGGTGGCTTATACGCCAGGGGCTCAGGCGGCATACCTGGTTAACCGTATGCCTGTAACGACCGCTCCAGCGGCAGCCCATTTTATCCCCCTTCTCTCCCCGGAGATGAGTGAGAAGACCGCAGGCCGCTCCACATCCGCGCAGGTTGGGCAGTATACGGCACGCCAGCAACCTGCGGAGTTGCAGGTGGATCGTTACCAATCACCCAGCACGGTGCATCATCACAAACCCAAGGTGGAACCCAAAACCGCCATGCAGCGTGCCAAGCTGGTGAGTATTGCCGCAGGCATGCTGTTGTTGGGAGCCTTAACCCATAAACTGACGAACCCAATGAATGCCCGTACCTTCGAGCTGATCTCTGCGGATTGGAAAGAGTGGGCACGCGGGCTGCTAGGCATCGCTGCCGTAACAAAGCTGAACGAAGCGGCCGATTACAAGCCGCCGCCGTGGCTGGCCGCCATGCAGGCGGTGGCGGTCATTACGCCGCTATCTCATTTAAAAACAGGGTTGGGTTGGCATACCTTGGGCCAAACGGCTGTTTTTGCCCCGTTTGTCGCAGGCATTGTGCAAGCCAGCCGGTTTGTGGCCGGCAAGCTTGAAAAACCATTGGAGGAACAGTTCGACGTCAGCCCCAATGTGACGCGTATGGCAACCTCCATTGCCTTTATGCTGGCGGGGATTAAGACTACCCCTGCCATTACCAAACTCTTCAAAAACACTGGTATTTTGGAGCCCAAGGGCGGCAACTTGAGCGGCAGCACCGTTGCTAACACGGCGGTGGCTGTGTGTCGTTGTGGTGGCTGTACCGGTGCGGTCTGCATCAGTGAAGTGACGGAGTTTGTCGGGGCATTCATTAATAGCAAAAAACATGACAAGACTTTACAACAACCCAAAGGAACGACGCGATGAACGTCTCGATGAGGCCGTCTTTATCTTATCAGTCTTATGCAAAGGCCCGGTTCGGGCACCAGCATGGGGAGAATAAAACGCAGAAAGCAGGCCATGCTCATCAGGCAGAAGCCCCGCATGAACACCATGCCCCGCCAAAACAGACTGTAAAAAAGGCTGATAAGAAAGAGTTCTTCCTTATTCGTTGGGTTAAAGACATAGGTGCCTGGCTGAAAACCTTTTTCCAGACGATGGGGCATAATATCCAGGAGATCCTGGGAATGAAGCCCAAGGCAACCTCCGCGAAAAAAGGCCATTACCACGCCGATGGCACTTACTGCGAACACGAGCATTAAGTTTGAATCAGGAGATTAAGCAAATTCGTCGAGGTCAGCCGGATCGTAGCGACTGAGGTTAAGCTGGCGTGCTAATTCCTGGGCCGCCTGAATGATTTCCTTTGAAAGCGGAAACTGCCTGTCTAAAACAAGATGATAGACTTTTTGCAGCCATGCTTTCGGGTTATTCGCCCTGAGTTCATCAAGCGGAGAGTAGTTTTTGAGAATGGGATTTTCATCAATCTTTTGCTTCCACTCTGCCCATCCCGATGGGCTCAGCATCATTGGCGTCAGCGCACCGGTTGCACCGTAAGAATGCCCAGAAGCTTCAGCAGTATTTGTATCGGATAAGCTTCGCCAGCCGCCTTGATAGTGAAAGCCTATCGGGTCCTTTTGCCTATGCCTTTAGGCGTTTAATTTTTGTTACTTGAGTCTGCCAGGCTTGAGCCAGTAAAATAACAGTTTGTCTGTATCGCAGATATAAACCCATTTGAAAGTGAGTAGAAGATGTCCTTCCAAGTTCGATTTTCCCTCAACGCACACCGTTACTTGGCTCGGCCGATAAGTAATACTCGTTTTGCAAGCGTTGAGACCCATTTTGATGTCCCGCCATTACAGCGCTCTGCTGCCAGAGGGGAGCAGTGGCTCGATAATTACGATTGCTTTGCACCTCTCATTCGACAAGTAGCACTGAATAAAGGCCTTCCACCGGAGCTGTTTCTTCGGTTGGTTGATCGGGAGACCAAGCTGGATTTGAATAACCTGACCGGTAACGGGGTGGACATTGTGTTTAACAAGTTGCAGAAAGAACCTGCTGACCCTGTAGCGTATTTAAACCGTGCTGCGGATATGTTGAAAGGTTTTCACCAAGCGTCTAGAGCCAGAATCGACCAGGAACTGGAAGCAGCGGGTTGAGGATTATGTTCGCGATGTCCTGGGCGATGAGAATGCCCGGCAATTGGGCTTTTAATAATCGAGAGGGTGAGTTTTGGTCACGATTTGTACGGGTTTTGGAGAATTCAACCGAAAATGAAAATTCAGTCAGTTTATGGAAATACGGTAATTCCTACGCAAAAAATATCACAGCGGTTGCCTGGCCGTTTTTCAGCCCAAGCCAATGGACTGAAAGAAGTGGATGATATTAATGTCCCGCCATTGCCCTACGGTGAAAGGTATACCGATTTATGGCTAAATAACCGCCATCGATATGAGCCAAGGATTCGGGCGGCAGCCAAAGCGGCCAGCATTAACCCCAATATCTTGATGCGGCTGGTGAACTTGCAAGCAAAAGATTTTGATGTTTTAACCCTGTTTCCTTGTTATGAGGTTTTTTTGAAACTTCCGCCAAAACAGTTGGATCAGTTATCAGAGGCAGTGCTTCAACAATCCGCCCAAACGTTACGGCAATTGCATCTGCATTTTAAGAACCATCCCCTTAAACCTAAACAAGATAACCTCCAAACCTGGGGCTTGGCGATTGCGGCTTATTTCGTGGGTAAGGAAATCGTGGCCTGGTCTAAGGGAATACCTTCCAGCAAGCGACTTCGCCGGGAAGTTGCGGAAGTGCTGGGCCGGGAAAACGCTAAAAAATTGAAGATTCTGAACTGGTTTCACCTGATGCCTTAAAAAGGTTGCTGATGAGTTGCGTAGCTTACTTGAAGGTTGCCGCTATTCCAACAGAGCATAAAAATGCAGGCCTACACTTTATGGTGTACAGGACCTGGGGGATATTGCTTAAGGGAAATAAATCTTGCTTTGGTTAGCCCGCTTTGCCGTAAGGGTGGCAGCGCCCCTTGCGGCATGCCCGCAGTTACTGCGGATGGATGATTGGGAAAGTGGGGGGATGGGCTAGTATCAGGTATGGAATGACTGGAAATATCCGGAATTGAGAGTGATGAGTGGAAATCGGTTGAAGGGGGAATGCAAGTATTATATCGAGCTTTCAGGAATCGCGCTGGCGGCGCTGACCTGTTTTTTAATGTTTGGCTGCGGCTCATCACCGCCAGCGGCCGGGCCGGGAACACCTGGAGCGCCTGCTACACCCGGTATCCCCGCTGGGCCAGGCAGTTCGCCTGCAATGGGTAACATGCCGTCTGCTCCGGGTATGCCCGCGGGTACTCCAGGCGACCCCAATGCAGGGGGTGCTAACCCGGCTGACGTGACGACGCAATTGGTGGATGTGACGGTATTGGCCAATATGCAACGGATGAATCCGTTTACGTCCCTTATCGCGCCGCCGGTGCTGCCGGAGGTCATCCCGACACAGGATCCCAACTTGCCAACAGGTACACCGATTGATCCGACTATGACCCAGGCGCCGCCATCCGTGGAAGAAGTGCCGCCGCCTCCGGCTGATCCGTTTGAAGGGGTATCTTTGAGCGGGATTGTTTACCGGGGAGCCAAGTCATTAGCAATTGTCACAATGCCGGATGGTAAGAGCAAGATTCTGCATTCCGGCGAATCGTTCAGTACGGGCGGGGAAGATCCCGCTGTCATTCGTATCGGGCGGATTGATCGCAAGCAGGTGAGTATGCGGGTTATCGAGGCCTCCGGGGATTTGCCAGCGGAGATGAAAACCAGGGTGATGAAGATTGGAAGCCTGGTGGGCTATCAGAGCAAGGCCGGCACCGGCGGTCAAGGAAATCGTAGAGCCGTTGATACGGCTTCTCCGGCGGGACAAAATGCTGAAGGCGTCCCTCCGGAAATCCAGGCCTTGATGAACGGTGGTGGCAACGCAAATCCGCCTGCGGGGCCTGGTGGCGCACCGGCCAGGCCTGGTCAGGCAAACCGGTAAAGCATTGAACAAGTAAGACAGGAAGAGGTTGAAGGGTATGATTATCCACATTGGACCGGCACATAAAACCAGACCCAGCGCAAAGCACAGGCTGAAACAATGCCTTGCCAGTTCGCTGGTTATTACCATGTTGCTGGGACAAGGACTTGCCCTGGCCCAAACCGGCAACTACTCCCCAAGACAGGATGCCATTCAAATTCGCGGGAGTGTTACGGTGGGCAAGCAGGGAGAGGAAATTATCCCCGAGTTGTCACTGCGGGATGCGGAGATCAAGGACGTTCTCTATACCCTGTCGGAGCAAGGCGGGTTTAACCTGATTGTGGATGAAAGCGTGGAAGGCACGATTAGCCTCGATCTGAAAAACGTTTCAATCAATAAGATTATGGAATATATTTTGACGCTGGCCGATCTGACCTATTACAAGGATGGTAGCACTTTTATCGTGACCAGCAAGGACAGCGCGGAAGAGAAGTCGCTGAACAAAATCGTCCTCAAATCTGTCCCGGTTAGGCATAGTAATGCACAGGATTTAGCGAATGTCTTAAACAATACGGTTTTCAGCATCAACCGGCCGGGGGGTAATTCCAAGGCCATTGCAACAGCAGATCCTCGAACCAACTCTATCCTAATAATGGGAAATGACGTGGATATTGACCTGGCAAACCGTGCATTGGGCGAGCTGGATTTTCCGTTGCAACATAGAACATTTTTCCTCAAGCATGCATCCGCGTCGGAAGTGGCGAACACCATTGCCCAAACCCTCTTTTCGGTTAGTTTAACGCCCGTTAGCGGTGGCGGGGCAGGCGGTGGTTCTTCCGCTGGGGCTACCGGGGCGGGTGGTGGCGCAGCTGCCGCACAAGCCCTTGGTTCTGCTATGGGCGGTGGCGGTGGTGCCGCACAAGGCGGTGGCGCTGGTGGCGCAGCGGCCGGAGGTGGCGGTGCTGGTGCTGGCGGTGCGACCCTGACCAGTGGTGTTCAGGTTTTAAAGGGCGGTCCGGTGACGTTTATTGCCAACGATGCCAATAACACGTTGACCCTGATTGGGACAGCCGAACAGATTCAACTGGCGGAAGGGATGATGTACGACGTGGACATCAAGCCGGCCCAGGTTGCCATCCAGGTGAGCGTGATTGAACTGAACGAAACCAAAACAAAGGACTTCAGGCCCGGTATCAATTCCAACGGCACAGGTGGCCAGGGGCTCATTCAACTGGGTAGCGGTAACCTTCGGTTTAACGGGGATGCGACCACTATCTTCTGGAACCGGGGTGGCTTGCCGGATATCGGTGGCTTCCTCAACAACCTGTCGCTGCAAACCCGGTTCAGCCAATCCAAGGGTAAGATTCTGGCAAACCCGACCGTCCTGGCGGTCAGCAGAACGACTTCCACCATTAACGTAACCAACGATGTGTTTGCCGGAACCCAGGTTACATCCGACCCGACGACCGGATTGACGCAAACATCTCCCATTATTAAACAAGTCGGGATTTCGTTGAACATTACGCCGGAAGTATGGAATGACGGAACCGTGGCGCTATCCCTCACGCCCACGATTAGCTCCCCTTCTGGTACTGCAACGGACTCCACCGGGAATGAGATTACCTTAACCTCTTCCAATACACTAAATATTGCCCGCGCCCGTGTGAAGGACGGGCAAACCCTAATCCTTGGCGGCCTGATTCGGGAGAGCAGTGCGTTGGGATGGAGCAAGGTTCCCTTCCTCAGCGATATCCCCATTCTGGGCGCCATGTTCCGTGCGTCCAACAGCAACAGCAGCACCCGAACCGAGCTGGTTATCCTGGTTACGCCACATATCGTCAAGGAGGAAGGGATTCCCTATTTCCGCCAGGAGTGGAAAAACAACCTTTCCTACAACCAGCAGTATGCCGATCCCAACGATCCCAAGAATATCGTTCCGACGTCCAACGGGGCAAACACGCCTACCCCTAGCGGGCTGCAAACCTTGGAGCAACGCTTTGGCAACCCGGCATCCCGGCCCGGGATTGGTGGCAGCACATCCAAAAAGTCCACTTCGCTGCCTACTTACAACGAAGTGCTGAAATAACGCAGGATTTAACGCCCGGTTCACGGAGAACAGCTTGTCTGGCTTTTCCTTAAAGCTGTCCAATATGATAGGTCTCCAAAACATTTGAGTTACGGGCTTCTTCCCTCAGGTTGGAAAAACCTTTTCAGCTAATCCTCATCAAAACAGGTGAGATTGCGTAAAGGTTTGCTGAAATAGACCGATAAGACGAATAGACTTGGATTTATTTACGAGGTCAGCCTTGGTTATTTCGTCTCAAGCTACATCCCCGGAGAATGCCCCGCAGGCATCCGAAGTCAACACGCCCGATTCGCGTCGGCTTGGGGATATCCTCATCGAACTGGGCAAAGTGACCCAGGCGGATATTGACGAGGCCATTGCAGAGGCAAAAAAGACCGGCCAATACCTGGGATACGTTCTGGTTCGCCGAAATAAGGTGACGAAGGAAGATATCGGCAAGGCGCTGGCCAAGCAGTTTAACATCCAGTATATTTCCTTGGGCAACCTGGAGATTGACAAGAACCTGCTGCGTCTGCTGCCGGAAGAGTTTATGCGGGAAAACCAGGTCATCCCCATTGCCAAGGAGGGTGGCAAGCTGGTGGTGGCAATGGTCAACCCCAGGGAGCGCCGTATTTACGACGAGATTACATTTATTACCGGGATGCGGCCTCAGGTCCTGGTTACCACGTCGTTTGAATTTAAGGATACGTTTAACAAGTTTGTGCAAAAAGGGGCTGCCACCAGCCTGCTGGACGAAATCAGCGTTATGGCCACGCAGTCCAGCGAAACCAAGGATGATCAGATTCGGCAACAGCAGCAAGCCGAAATGTTCGATTCCTCCAACCCGTTGGTGAAGCTCGTTAACTCCATTATCGAAGAAGGTATTGAAAAAGGCGCCAGTGATATTCACATTGAAGCCCGCGGCAAAAGCTGCCTTATCCGCTTCAGGATGGACGGCATCTTGCGTTCCATTCTGGAAATCCCGCCGAATATGGAATCCAGCTTTATGACCCGGATTAAGGTTATGGCGCGGATGGATATTGCCGAGCACCGCCGCCCGCAAGATGGCCGCATTAGCTTAATGTACAAGGGAACCGAGTATAACCTGCGGGTCAATACCCTGCCGGTAGGCGAGGGAAAGGAAAAGATCGTTATCCGTATTTTGCGCCCCTCGCGCAATATTACGGACTTTGCGGATCTAGGCTTTAGCGCTGGTGATATTCAGCGGCTCGAAAAGCTTTACAAGGCCCCTTACGGGATTGTGCTGGTTTGTGGCCCTACGGGTTCCGGTAAAACAACCACACTGTATACCATCCTGCACAAAATTAACGAAGAGATTCGAAACATTTCCACGGTTGAGGATCCTATTGAATTAAAGATCGAAGGATTGAACCAATCGCAGGTCAATGCCAAGGCCGAGTATACTTTTGCAACCGCCCTGCGCGCCTTGATGCGTCAGGATCCTGACGTGATTATGGTGGGTGAGATCCGCGACTATGAAACCCTGGAGTCCGCTATTCATGCTTCGCTTACGGGTCACTTGGTGTTTAGTACCATCCATGCCAACACCACGGCTGCAACCGTGACCCGCCTGGTTGAAATGGGCGCCGACGCCAGCATGATCTCCTCGGCGTTGCTGGGGGTTGTGGCGCAACGCCTGGCCCGGACATTATGCAATAACTGCAAAGAGGCATATGCCGCCACGGATGAGGAAAAGAAACTGATCTTCCCCAAAAACCCGGATTTCCAAAAGCGGAACCTGACCCTGTATCGTGGAAAAGGCTGCAACCTGTGCGGAAATTCAGGGCATTCAGGTCGGGCCGGATTGTACGAAATCATGATTATCGACCGGAAAATTAAGCAACTGGTTGTTGAGCATAAGCTGGATATTGATATTGAGGATGCCGCCGTGAGCGCCGGAATGCGAACCTTATATATGGCCGGGTTGGAACTGCTGATTAAGGGCAGAACCTCGGTTGATGAACTGATCCGCGTCCTGGGGCCAACCCTGGGCCGCACGGTGTAGGAGGCGGACGATGGGCACGTACCAGTACAGCGCGGTTAGAAAGACCGACAAGAACGTCATTAAAGGCACCATCAATGCCGAGAATGAACATCAGGCTAGGGAGTACCTGCGCGAGCAGGAGTTGTTCCCCACGTCTGTCAAGCTGCTCAGTACTTCCGCCAAAAAGGAAAAGAAGAAAAAAGAACCCACGGCCATGGAGCTGTGGATTGCCGATAAGCTTTCCACGCTGGGGATGCAGGAAAAAATTGCCTTTACCCAAAACCTGGGGATGATGGTAAAGGCGGGGATTCCGCTGACGGAAGCCCTGCTTTACATGGAAAGCTACATGGACAACCCCAAGTTCAAGAAGCTGGTTAACACCATCCGCCAGGACATCCTTGCCGGCTCGTCCTTTAGCCGCGCGCTGACGAAGCATAAGAAATTCTTCAACGATATCTACGTCAACATCGTGCAGGCCGGAGAGGCCAGCGGTGAGCTGGAGTCTGTCCTCAAACGCCTGTCGGACTTGCTGCTTGCCGAGGCCCGGCTTCGTAAGAAAGTAATTTCCGCGATGGTGTACCCGATTATGTTGATCGTGATCGTCACCATCGTTTTGCTGATTATGTTCCTGTTCGTTTTGCCCACCTTTGCGGAAATGTACGACAAAATGGGGGTTGAACTCCCCCTGATTACCAAAATTATGGTCGGCATCAGCGATTTCCTCAGGAACTTTTGGTATATCGCCTTGTCTATCACCATAGGCGGAGGGTACGCCTTCTATAAGTTTGTGACCTCCAGAGGGGGCAAGGCCATTGTCGATCGATTTCTCCTGAAGGTGCCTGTGGCTTCGCCGCTGATTTCGGCGGTGTCGTCCAGCCACTTTATCTCCACTCTCCATATCTCCTTCTCGGCAGGTTTGCCCATTACAGATTGTATTTTTATGGCCTGCCAAACCGTTACACACACCACCCTGCGCGAAGCGTTCGATGAGGCCAACCTCAAGATCCAGGCAGGCCAGCGTCTTGCGTCGGCCCTGTCGGATACGGACGTGCTTCCGGCAATGGTTCTGGTTATGGTCTCTACCGGGGAAGAATCGGGTTCCCTGGACGAGATGCTGCAACATAGCCTGACGTACCTGGAAGAAGAGGTTAACCAGCGTGTCGAGGTTCTGATGTCGATGATGGAACCCGTTATGCTGATCGTCCTTGGCGTGGTGGTGGGCTGTATGGCCTTGTCCATCTATCTGCCACTGTTTGGTATGTACGAGAACATGGGCAGTTAGCTTGCCGTTTTACTTTTATGCTTTAATGTTGGATAAGATCATACACTTCGTCTTCAGAGGAACGTCCTGTGAAAAAGCTCATTATTTCAGTCATTGGCAAGGATAAACCGGGTATTGTGGCTGCGTTTACCAACGTGTTGTACAGCAACAGTTGTAACGTGGAAGATACCAGCATGACCTTGCTGGAGGATCACTTTACGATGCTGTTCATCGTAAGTGTGCCCCTTGAGCTAACCGTAAAGCGACTGGAAGAGTGCTTGTCAGAAGTCTTGCAGGATTTTCATCTGGAGCTTGCCATCCATATTATCGATACGGAAGATGAAAATCCGCCGCCAAGTGGCAGGCCGTGGATGATCTCGGTTTCCGGCCGCGATCAGACGGGGATTATCTTCCACGTGGCCCATTATATGGCTTCGCGTCAGATTAATGTTCGTCACCTGTCCTCCAAGCGATTGACGCAGCAGGATGGATCGGTGTTTCTGATGGCCATTGAAGCGGATATTCCGCCGGATGTGCGTGACGAGGAACTGCATCGGGAGTTGAACGAGGTTGCTGAGAGGGAGAATCTGGAAATACACGCCGAACCCCTTGAAGTATACACCTTGTGAGACGATGACGATAAGAAAGATACGACTTTACCCAGACCCTATTCTCCGCCAGAAATGCAGGCCCGTTGATCTCCAAGAGATTGAAACGGCGTACATTCAGGATTTAGTGAATGACATGGTGAAAACCATGTATCACTTCGAAGGCACCGTGGGACTTGCCGCCTGCCAGGTGGGTGAGCCCGTGCGTATTTTCGTGATGGACTCCACGGCGAAGACGACGCGGGACAGGCTGAAGGTGCTGATTAACCCAACCATTAATGCGCAATCCCAGTGGAAATACTCTCGGGAAGGCTGCTTAAGTTTTCCGGATTATATTGTGACCGTAAAGCGGGCGCGTAAGATGATCCTTTCCTGGCATACGCCCGCCGGTGAACAAGTCGAGGAAGATTTGCGTGATTTTGAAGCCATCATTGCCCAGCACGAGTTTGATCACCTGGAAGGGATTCTCTTCCTGGATCGCATCAAAAACATCAACACCGATTTGATCATTCGCTCCCACCAGCCGGAACAAGCCGTTATTACGGATTAAGGCTAAACCTGGATATTCTCCATTTCCTCCCAAGCCCGGGTGTAAGCTTGAAATAACGGCTCAGGAATGGCCGTATCATCACCCTTGAAGATCTTTTGAAGGATTTCCCACAATTTCTCCAATTGATAACCACGGCCTTTTTTCTTTTCCCCTTCAAAATCCCGATAACGCCTAGGGAAATCTAAGAGCTTTTCTTGAATAACCTCTAAAACATAATCTCTTTCTGGTGCATTTTGCTTTAATTCAAGTCCACGGACGACCTCGTCAAAATCCGCCGTTTTATATTGCGCTAACACTTTTGCACGTAATTGTTCTATCGTAATCCCAAAACGAATTGGGTGGTAAGAAGTAGGGGGATAAATGCGCATCACTTTGATCCTGAAATACGGCTTTGCCTAATAAAGTTTCTGAAAGGTTTAAGATTGCCAATAAAACAGAAATGCAACCCTAAAAGGATAGGGTTACATTCTGCAAAAAAATTTTAGGGTTGGAAGCTGAGTGATTAATACGGATACATGGATTGTTAGAACAAGCTTTCAGAATACTTCTTCTAGGATCTGTTAGATAATTCGCCAAAATGAATTTGACGGGGAGCTTGTGGATTTAGCCCGATGCGGACTTCCTGGTACGTTTTACCGCTTTCCATCTGACTAATAACCGTGTTGAGATCTTGAGGGGATAATCCACTGGTGTCATCATTATGTGCATTTTTCAAAATATCAAGGTCTTGTCTGACATTGAGTTCCCCTAAGGTAGGAAATGGTCTTGTTGTTTCTGGAGCCCCAGGCTGAGGCTTATTCAATTCTTGGGGCTTTGTTTCCAATTCAGCCGCATTTAAGAAACCGGATTTATCAGCATCAAAGAGCGCAAAATTGTCCTGTAGGAGCTTTAAATACTGGTATTGCTCTGTAGATAGAATATTGCTGGCCTTTTTTATATCGGCGTTACTAACCAACTGATCCTCGCCTGCGAGTTTATCAAGGTCAGCGACGCCTAACTGATAAGGATTACCATCCAACTTTGAAATAAAATGACCTGCATCTTGCATAACCTGAGTTGCAGTCTGTAAATTTTCTATGACGCTCAGATACAAATCAATGATCGGAAACCAACCTGCAAAGGGAGAAAGCTGTTGGTGGTAGCCATCTAATTTTTGTTTGGCTAAATGTAGCTCAAAGGGTGTGGCATTCCCATTCTGTCTTTCTTCAGCATTACCAAAGGTGTCTGCATAACGATGTGCATCTTTAAATACCTGCACAGGTAGGTTCATGGTCTGCAACCCCGGCACGGGGTTAAAACTTAATGGCATGTGATATCTTACCTTCTATCTTGCGAAACATTAAAAGAGAGTTATAAGTATAAAAACAAAATAAAGGTCTTTTTTGATACCCTATACGAATCGCCTTAATTTTGGCTCAAAGCCCAGGCCGCTTTCACTCCTTGGGCCCTTGCAGGTCATTATTTTAGAGAGCCGAGCCAAAAATAATAGCAACTTTTTACCTTGTTTCTATTTACTAATAACAGTTCAGGAAAAATGTGATAGGATCACGTTTCCCAATGTCCACCATCCAGCGCTTCTCGAATACCGCCATTACGCACGCTGCCAATGCGTTTGCCTTGCTGAGTACAAAAGGGCAAAATATTCCATCCCTGGCGCCGCTGGAAGTGATGCTGGCTGCGCCATTGGCATTAGGCCTTCTCTATCAGATGGGGCAGGCGTATAATCAGGGTAAACATCAGCATGTCGGCAAGCGTCTCATGTATTCCGTTGGCGAGGCAGGTGTAACCCAATTGATTGCCGAAAACACGCGAAATGTTTATCCATTGCTGCCATTGGCCTGGGGAGCGTATGAAGTAGGTAACTCCAACACCAAAGAGGATCGGTACAAAGCACTCATCAAATCAGCCACACTATTTACCCTGGGCTATGCAGGGATTGTGACCGGCAGAACGCTAAGCAACCAACTGAACAAGCGCACCGCAGACAATGTGATCCATATTTTTGAACAGCAGAAATTCCTCGATCCCGCAGGGGACTTGAACTTCAAAGAAGCACTCGATAAGATTTTGCAACTGCCGGATCCCCCGAAGAATGGTGGAAAGTTAACCCTGGCACATATTAAAGATGAGCTGGGCCAATTCAAGGCCAGCGCAAAAGAGTTGAGAAGCCTTTTTGACAAGATTTATCATACTACCCCGCTGGATGACAAAACCAAGCGCCGCCTGATCGATCAGTTCAAGCTCCGGGCGGAAGAGGTGGTTGATAATACCCAGACGTTTAAAAACTTCATCCCCAAGTTCCAGCAGGCGGAAGACGCCTTTCTTGCCAAGCTGGGCATGTTTACCCGGGAGCATTTGGACGGTATGGACAGGCCCACCCGTAAAGCCTTGGAATCGTTGGGGAATATCGCGAAAGGTTCGCAAGGCTATCGCCTGCCCAGATTCTTGAACCCGATGATGGGTTACTTGATTGGTGTGGGATTGATTGCCCCACTGGTTGTTCGCTTCCTCTGCGACCTGTTCATTCCCAACCATCGCACGATGACGACGAGCGTGACAGCAACCCGTCCCCCGCTATGGGCCGATCGGCTTTTCGGGGACAACGTTCGCAATCATACGGCCATGGAGCATACCCACCCTTACAATATGGCCAACGGTCCCGCGATGCTCAACAACTACTGGGAGGGGCGATAGCGCAATAAAAAACCCCTTCTTTGTGAGAAGGGGAACTTTTTAAGCGAAGAGATAAAGGATTTAGAAGAGAGGAGATGACTTGTATAAATATAAAAACAATATTAAGGTCAGCTTGTGATAGCTTGTAACGAAACGTAAACTCCCAAGCTGTATAGCACAAACCACATCGTTAGGAATCCCTCTAGCAAGCAAACAATCTCCATACCGGTTTTGTTTTACATATTGATACGGGTATATTTGTATTTTTCAGAACGGATGGGTATTTTGAAAGTTCAACTAACCTCACAATTTTATAACAATACACCGCATCTTAAGCTGCAACCCCCTGAGCTATCGCGCTTAAGCCGATTGAATCAAGGCCCTCCCCATGGCGATCGCTTTGGGACGACAGTTGCTAGGGATATCCAGCCTTACGGCAAGTCCTTTTATCCTGTTATGCCGCAAACAGCTATTAGGTGGCAATTTGGGGAATCGCTGGATTACCTGGCCAAGCTCCTGCCGGGCGGTCAACGGCAACTCTCCCAAATCCTGGAAGACAGGCAGGATGTTCCAAGCCCGCTTGCCGCAGCAGGCGTTACCAGCAGCAAATGGCTCCAGGAAAGCAAGATTGTCGGGCTCAACCCCAGGGCAATCGGGACGTTTTGGGATATCGTGAAATACGCCATGACCTTGCCGGAGGATGCCATCCATATCCTGCCGCTTCACGAACCAGGCTATGGCGAATCGCTTTATGCCAGGGTCAACTGGCAGCTAAACGATGAATTCCTGGATCCTGATTTGGCCGCGCGCGGCTTTACCACACCGGAAGCCCAACTCAAGCTGGTAACAAACGTTTTACACGCCATGGGCAAAAAAGTGGGCATGGATGCCGTCCCCCACACCGACCGCTTCTCGGAAGAGGTCTTCGCCTACCCGGATTACTTTGAATGGATTCATTTAAACGCGGATCAAACGGCCATTCTCCCCTTTGCGCCAGAGAACCCGGAAGGCACCGGTACCTACGACCAGGTCAAGTCGGTTATTTTTAACTTCGTGGCTGAAAACGGCCCGGCAATTCCGCTCCCTCCAGACGTCAGCTTGTCTCGAGAAACCTTTTTCAACGATGAAGTTGTCCCGGAGAATCTTCGCTACCGAATACTCTTTGGGGAGCCTGCCAACAAACAACAAAGGCTGGATCGCCGCGTGGCGCTGCTTCAGTTGATGCAGAAAAAGGGGTTCATCACCGCACCTGTCGTCGATGGCCCCCCTTACCGTCCATTTAAGCTGGCTCCTAATACTCATACAGCACATACTGAGTTGATCGTGCATGATGAATTAACGGATCGATCACCCAAGGGCATTACTGGAACACTTGCCCCGTACCGCGTTTTTCAACTGCAAGCCGATGGAAGTTTAAACTACGATCTTGCCGACCTCAATGTCTTGAAATACTTTGCACGTCAGCTAAAAGCGATGCAACAAGCATACAATTTTGATTTTATCCGGGCCGATATGTCGCACATCCAAATGCGTGCGGAAGGCCCGATGGAGCCTATAAGACCAGGCTTACCCGAAAACAAAATGGAGCTTTGGGCTTATTTAAAGTATCAACTCCAGAAACAAGCACCATACTTTGCCACGCTTTCGGAAGATTTTCTCATAAGTGATGATATATGTGGCTATGGCAATTCCAGGCAAAATAACCATGCCCGCAACGTCGATGTTGTGTTGGGCAATGTCGCCAACCAGCCCTTAGTGGCATCACCTGGAATACTTTCCAGTCCTTTAGATATTCAGCATATCAAACATCACTATAACATCATTGGAAATCTTTCCTTTAGGCCCTCAATAGCCATGTTTACAACGGATTCCGATAACCCGAAGATGAACTTCCTTCATAACAACACTGTTAACATAATACGCGCGGTCCTCGGTTACTTTCTCAATAACCCTAGTTATATGGGAGCTGGCTTTGAAGTATTGGAGGAGCGCCCTCTACCTACAATGAGTGAACAAGGAAAGCTTTTAGAGATTGAGAATCCTAGAAAATACTCCCGGTATTATATTGCCCAACCCAGCTTTTTGAACTACAGGACACAACCGTACCAATGGGGCGAAAATCACACTTTCCATCAAACTATGACGCGACTCCGCAAGGTGTATGTTCAACTACAGGATAAGCTGAAGACGCTGGGACACTGGTGGGTGGATACCGATAAGGCTGCGGTAGGGGCCTGGACTTACTACGACAAAAACACCAAGCAGCCGGAACTGTTGTTTGTCGTCAATACCGACCACCGCGCCCACGAAGACCAGGTGATAGTGGATAACCCGTTTGATACATTGTAATCCCCCGGGACAGATCATGGCTCCGATCAACTGATTCAGGTGTTTTCAACCAGCGGGGCGCCTACGAAGTTGGAAGCAACTGTTTTGCGGCGAGGTGAAAAGATTCGGTTGACCAACCTGGCCCCGGGCGAAGGCCGAATTTATCGCATTAAGCATCGCGCAGCGGATTCGGGTTAAAGTCCTGTAGCATCTTTATCAAAAAAGAGACCTCGAAGAGATCTCTTTTTAGTAAATGGTTGCGGGGACAGGATTTGAACCTGCGACCTTTGGGTTATGAGCCCAACGAGCTACCGGACTGCTCCACCCCGCGATAAAGGTGTTTTTAAGCTATGAATAAGGATGCCGTAAATAAAACGGAAATGCAACCTTTTTTCAAAACGACATCAAGTAGGGGAATTTAAGCGAAAAAGGGTTCGCACTGAACTGCGACCATTTTAATATTATGCGGAAACTAGACGCCGGTTTCAACCCTATACGAGGTTTTGAGTCAAAACTTTACAATGATAGCCTTGCGCACCTCACAGAAATTTGAGACTCCTCGGGTAAGATGGGGCTAATAGGTGCCGATTAAGGCACGGACATCCCATAGCTCCGGGAAGAAGCGGGAGGTAATGGTGCCCATTAAATACTTGGCGCCGGCACTGCCGCCCGTACCGGTCTTCATCCCAATGGTTCGTTCCACCATTTTAACGTGCCGGTAGCGCCACAGGTTAAAGTTTTCGTCAAAGTTCAGCAAGGCTTCGCAAAGCGTGTATAAGTCGTAGTGGGCTTCCGGTTGCTTATAAATCACTTCGATTGCAGCCAATACCGCCTCGTTGGTTTGATAAGGCTCTTGCACGTTCCGGTTCAGCACACCATCCGGAATGGTAAATCCGCGACGGGCCAGCACCCTGATAAAATGGTCGTAAATGGTGGGCACGCCCACCCATTTTTCCAGCCGAGCTTTTAAAAGTGGCATGCCGCTAAACATATTGAGGATGTTTTCATTCTTAAGCCCACACAAGAATTCGATTTCCCGGAACTGCACGGATTGAAAGCCACTGGCCGGGCGCAGATTATCCCGAAACTCGGAAAATTCCGTCGGTGTCATGGTCTCCAGCACGTCAATCTGCGTGATGAGAACTTTCTGGATGGTTGTAATCCGGTTGATGACTTTGATACCGCGCTGGATGTTGTCCGCTTCGAAACAGCGAATCAGCTCCTCCAGCTCGTGCATAATCTGCTTAAACCAGAGTTCGAACACCTGGTGAATGACGATAAACAGCATCTCATCGTGATGGGTGGAGAGGAGCCCCTGCAAATCCAGCAACTCGCTGACTTTGAGATAGGTCATGTAATTGACTTGATCGTGCGATAGCGATTGCATAAGGTCATACTCCAACCAGTTCGATATGTGTGCATCCTAACAAAGGCTTACGGATGTATCAATGTGACAAGGGAAACGCAATTTTTCATATTGAGCAACCTTAATAAAGCATCTTTCAAATCAACGGGAGTTATACCATAAATGTAAGATTTGGCGCTTACGCCCTTAGGGCAGATGTTACGGGTGCTGTAAATGCATTAAGTCAATTCCACCAAGAGAATCATATGCTTCCGAGCCATGAATCCTCACCAGTCAATAAATCGCAATATTCTATTCGATTAAATGGTCACCAGGGAAGTTTTTCCGTTACAAATGGGGCATTTCAACCCTCGGTTATTGAAGCTGATCAGGAATGGAAGGGCGATAAGCTAGAACTGACAATCTATATTGATGACAAAGCCCTTGACCAGGAACCATTACGATTGGGACAATTCGGAAACACGCGCGTGAATGGCACCGGCATTCTCCCTTTTCTGATTGGATATTTGATAAAACAGGGTGTGCCTGTTGATAAGATGCAAGTCTTTAACACCCCTGGCAAAATACAAGATATGAGAAGCCATATGGCAGCGTTACAAAAATAGCGCGACTGAGCAATTGTTTTTAAAACAGAGTCTCCTATACTGATAGTACAGCCAACGGTGATTCTACTCTCAAGTCAAGAGTTCGGCGCAAGGTTCCAGTTCAGGCCTGTTTCTGAATGGGGCGCAACGGTTTAAACTCGTAATCGTTTGAGTAGACCCACGTTGGCTACTTTTTTGCCTTTTACGCGGGGTTGCGCACCTGCTGTTGCTTAATCCGGATAAAGTTTGGGTCGGTTTCCAGTTGGTGCCGCAAAAATGCCTGATGTTGCTCCGTAAAGGCAATCGCCTTCACCGTTCCATCGGGATGAATGATAATTGGCGCCATTTGCGGCAGAACAAAGTTGTTGGCGTCGTCCACCTGATCTACAATCCAGCCGCCGGTATTGTACAGATGAAACCGTAAATTCCGCTCCGGGTCGTGAATCATGTCATTTTCCGGCTCGTGGGTATGGCCAAACACAAAATGGCAATCATGGCATTCGGTGCCAGGCGGTAGCAGGTACTTGTTAATGTACTCCACCACGGCCTCTCTCATGCTCCCCGTAAGCCGTTTGTGCCTTGCGGAGCTGGCATGCTGGTGCTTTGCCAGGCCCTGCGTATGCTTGTACAGGATGCGCTTCATAAAATAGGGGCCAGCCCAACGAATAATCGTATCTGTAACCATCCCGATAGGGTTCCAGCGTGGGGCTTTATTTCGCGATGCCCATTTGTCGAACTTTTTAAGCAGCATATTCAGGATATTGTCGATTTCCTGGGTTTTGTTGTTTTTCAGCAAAAAATAAAACCGGTCCAAAATCTTCTGGTTCCCCACGTTGTAAGCCTGCCCCAGGTTGTACCAGCCGAATTCCAAAAAGGGGGCGTTCAGCATCTCCAAATCGTTAATGTCATCCGTCCGAATCGTGTCCTTTAGCAGGTTAGAGGCCGCAATATATAAGCGTTGCAGGAAATGTCCATGGTGAAAATAAAAGTCTTTTCCGCCGATTTGGGCATGATAGTTGGGATAAGTTACATGAAGCACTTCGCCATCCGGCAGCAACTTGTTTAAAAATGTGGGGCTAATGGTCTTTCCCAGTGGCAAGGCCCTGGGATAATCCACAGGCGGGTTGTCCAACTCCTCGGCAACATAATGATCCTCGCAAATTTGCTGCCATAAGTGATGATCGTGGTTGCCGGGGATGTACACATATTCCTCAAAAAGCCCTGATTCGACCAGCTGTCCGAAGAACCAGCGTCCATTTTTCATCGCCAACCCATACGGGGCGAACGAAAATTCGAAGATATCCCCCAGCAGGATGCATTGCTGGATGCGTTCGCCCTGGGTGGCTTTACGAATCTCGTCAAACAGCAGTTCCATCATTTGCTT
>CALAJO010000067.1 GCA_937922745.1 uncultured cyanobacterium | reverse complement strand
TCCATGGGTTGTTCAAGCAACACATACTGTCCCGTTTGCCAAATTCCTGGCATCCACGCTACTTTGGAGCCCCCTCGTTCTCTTATTCCTCTGGCCTATTGGTTTCATTAGCTACTTTGTAAAAGACAAAACGCCCTTGCTAACCTTGGCAAAGGCGGATAAAGAAATTACCTCGTAGAATTTCCTTCATTTATTATGTTGAGTTGGAGGCAATTTAAAACAGCCTTTGGGTTTTGTTGACCTGTACGCAATAACAGGAGTTGAGTAATGAAGATCCAGTCGATTCAAACCGCTTATACAAGCCCATCTCGTTCGATTCGTAAACCATCCTATCCTTATCGTCCTTCATTACAAGGTTCCGCCTTGCGGGAGAATAGTAAGGCCAATGGTACCATCCGTTACGGCGCAACAAGGCTTCCCAGATGGGTGTTTTTGCTAGGGGTGCTACTTGCAGCTTGCGCAAGGCCTTCCACGCCTCCACCAGCAGCTCCCTCCACTCCTGCTGCGCAAACAACCGTGGCCCCAGCTTCAACTCCCAGACCGACCCCACAAACCATTGGAGAGAGGATTGCCGATCACGCAATTCGAGTAGAAGAGGCAATGACAGGTCAAGGAATGGGCGGAACAGCGATCAATAAAACCTTGCATGCCATCTATGGTATCAATTTGAATGGAAATACCAATGACATGGTTCAGCAGCTGCGCAAGCATCCAGATAAATTCCATATAGAAGAGAATGTGCCTGGCGCAGAGATTGTTAAAAGAGCCGCGGCTGGCAACCTTCCCGTTGGGTCCATTGTCTACCTTCCACCATCGAATGGGGAGGAGTATGGGAATATGGTGGTTTACGTCGGGCATGGCATGTTTGTCGGTGACTTTCAGCAATCTCAGGGCAAATTGATTGGTGTTGAAAATGCAGGTACGGTCTTCACCCCTCGGGAAGACTATAGGCCGGGACAAGGCAACCCATAGACCACCGCTGAAATGGCAAATTAGCACACGGCTCTCCATATTTTTGAAACCTGGCTCAAAAGCCGCTAAAATAAGGTATGACGACTTTTGAGACCAACGCCATCTGCTTAAGGACAACGCCGTTTCGCGAGGCGGACTTGATCGTGACCTTCTTCAGCGCCGAGCATGGCATCCTTCGGGCCATCGCCAAGGGCATTAAGAAGTCTACGAGCAAGATGGCGGGCGCTTGTGAACCGCTAACCCTAAACCACTTGCAGTTGGCAAGCGGCCGCAACCTGCATACGCTTTGCCATTACGACCGGCTGGAGTCCTTTCCCCATCTTCGGCTGGACTTGGAGAAGCTGGCCGTGGGCAGCATCTGCGTGGAAATCGTACGTCTCCTGGGCCGAGAGAACGATCCCGACAGCCGGGATATCTATCTCAGGTTGGCAGAGGCCCTTCACCAGTTGGATCAGCAGCAGACTCCGTGGATTTCGGTATCCCTGCATTTTCATCTGGCGATGCTGGAGCAGGCGGGATATTTACCGCCGTTGGCTCAATGCGTCCACTGCGAGACCGGTTTGCCGCTCGACGAACTCCCCTATTTCCCGTTTGCCCTGGAGGCCGGGGGCTTGTTATGTCGCCAGTGCGCTGGCCACTTTATGCACCAGCACCGGGTCAACGTCTCCAGCAATACCATCCGGCTGCTCCTTAGCCCGACAGATAATCGCTTCTTTGGGAATGCCGTTCGGGCACACAAGTTCCTCAATTATTACTGGGGACATCGCCTGGAAACACAGCTGAAGAGTTTCGACTTCCTCTTCCAACTGTTGGATCAGCGCCATCACCACGACGATCAGGCGCTGCTGGCCACGGCCTCCATTTATGAAATTTAATCTTCCGGCGAAGTTGGTGTCTTACGGAGACTACCTGAAGCGGATTTAACTAAAACCGAGTTGAACCGCTGTGCTAAAGGTTTGTAATATTTCTTAACAAGCTATCATCAAAACCCAAATTATTGTTTTTATATTAATGAATCGTTTTCACTTGGTCAGAGAGAATTTAAGAGTTAAGAGAGTATGATTAGCAGCGTCAGCACGTCAGCAAGGACCTCCAATACGTCAGCGGCCAATGCCTCTGGCGACCCGAATGCTGCCGAAAACGCGGATAATCCGCTGATCGGCTACAGCACAGTCATTAACACCACGCACATGGTCTCCAATTCGGTTTACCACAGCATCGGCAATGCCAGTGAGGCATCCAAGTACAATGTGGCCCTTGGCATGGGTATCCTGCAAGAATCCCTGGCTTCGCTCACGACCATCATCAGCACGTTGGAAGACAACGCGTCCAACCCGCTGGTGAATCGCAAGCTCCAGGGTCAACTGGATGTATTCAAAGGCCTGCAAAACCTGGTTATGCTCAAAATGCGCAACCTGCTCGGCGAGAAAGTCAGCAACCGGGAATTGAAAGCCTTGCTGCGAAGCGATCTCCAAATTGGGAGCGACAAGGTGGCTTTGTTACTAGGAAGCTCCAACCCTGTCGCAACCTCCCAAGGCTTGGAAATAAGGGATTCCAACGATCCTTTACCAGAAAAAGGCACGATGGGCTTGATTGACTATGCCGTCCAAGTGGATAAAAGACGCAAGGCAGAAGCCACCGAAAAGTCTGCCGCGCAGAGCAGAACCCGGATCGATAGCCTGATTGCCCAGGCATTATCCAGCCTGGACAACTTCAAGAACACCTCCGCCATTGACGGGGACAAGGCCGGACAGGCCCTGAAATTCTTGTCGCTGGCAGAGGGTGTAGCCTCCTCCCGCGCACCCGGCGACCTGGATGACTTCGACTTTGGCGCAATGCTGGATCGCAACGGCATCCAAAGCACCATTACTTCCGTTCGGGAGGCGGTAAAGTAGCCGCTAGATATTGAGGGTATAGCTGTTATCGGCTAATGGCGCCGTGCCATGGTCATGCTCATTGTTGAGCATGCGCCAGATAAACAGCCCGCCTCCGGCAAGCAGGCTTACGGCTGCAACCCGCTTCACCCAGTCCATCAGGCTGGGGGCACGGTCTTCCTTGGTCTCGAAAACCACATTGACCGGTTCGCGCTTCTTGGATGACGCGGGCAGCGGCGAGGGATTGGCATACCAGTAATCCGGATCCGTCATGCGCTGGATGACCGCCTCGGTTGGGTAGGGCCTGGGGCTTGCTCCCGGCGAGGCTGCCGGACGCCAGTATACGTTGCTATGTGAATACAAATGAGTGTTTGGCCGTATGGGCGTTGAAGGATAGACAATTGCCATAATCCGCTCCCTTCTGTACGCTTAACGCACAAGAGGCATTGATGCCTCGGTTTTTTTAAATGTCGGGGTTCTATTCTAACAAAACCGATTTGTTTGGCAAGGATATTTTTTCAATAAATAGTTAATCGGACACAAACATAAGAAAACAATGAGGCACGCTTCCGGCCTAACGGCCTAATCGTCAGGAGATACTGTGCTTGACGCTGTTGAGGGAGAGGTCTTCGACTTCCAGGTTCAGGTCTTCCAGGTAGGCATCCAGGCGTTCGATCGGCTCCAGGCCTATTTGGGCGCCGGGGTTTTGCACCACGTTGGCGGCATTAACGGTGGCGCGCTGCAAGGCCAGCGGGATATCCCAGTCATCCTTGATGATGGAGGCGGTAAAGGTGCTGGTAAAGGCATCTCCCGCGCCCAGCGTGCAGGAATCCTCCACCTCAAGCGGGGAGACGAAGTAGCGCCCGCCCTTGTCATCGGCGGCAAACACGCCGTTACGGCCGTGGGTAACAATGGCAATCTTGGGCCCAAGGTCTTTCAGCTTCTCAAGGATTACCGTTACTCTCTCGGTGCGGGAGGATTGGGTTAGCGTCGCGGCTTCGTTGCGGTTCATCACCAGAATTTCCGTTTCCGCGATGATGGGCGCCAGGTGGGACAAGCCCTTGTTAATTTGGGCAATGCTGGGGTTAAAGACCAGGTTGGTGCCGTGCGCCTTCACGATATCCGAGAGGATTTCGAAGTGGTTTTCCGTGCGGCTGCCGAACGCGCCAATGTAGATCCACTTGGCCAGCGCCACCCGATCCCAGTTGACCTCTTCGAAGTTGATCATGTGGCTGACGCCGCGGTTGACCAATACCGTGCGATCCTGCCCGCGGACGTTGAGGATGACGGACATGCCGGTGCGGGCCTGGCTGCTGCTGTCAATCTGCAGGAACTCGGTGTTGACATGGTACTGGCGCAAGCGGCTCAGCACTTCCTCGCCGCCTTTGTCGTTGGCGATACGGGACAGGATGGCGGCTTTAAGCCCCTGGATGCTGAAGTTGACCGCCGTATTGGTGCCACCCCCGCCGATTTCGGAAAGGGGATAGTCCACATTGATTTTGGAACCGAGGAACATACACAGGTGGTTACTGCGGACGAAGGCGTTATCGGCCTCTTCAGGCAGGTTGACGAAAACATCCTGGACGGCGCTGCCGATCGAGATGATATCGATGGCAGGCTCCGCGGCCTGCCTGGACTGTGATTCAGCGTTATTTAACTTCTTCATGTTCCTGGGTCAGCTTATCTGAATTGGTTTTATTATATACACGATTCTCAACGTCTTTTACAGCGGGTTCGCCGGCAGACAGCACCAGAAGGTGCCGGTAGGTCTGGAGGGCATGCCGTGCCTGGGCCAGCTTCAGGTCCTGATCGCTTGCCAGGGCCGCCATGGTATCCTCGACATCATCCGATGGCTCCGCCGCCATTTCCTGGGCCTCCTGACGAAGCCGGTTGAGAGAGGCTTCCAACTGGTTAACCTGGGTTTGGGCATTACGGTAATGCATGTAGTTGGTCAGCAATTGGCTTTGGGCCTGCTCAATCTCACGCGCCAGCAAAACCAAATCCGCGCTGGTCACCTGGGTTAACTGCGAAGGGACTTTGCTTTGGGCAGCCATCCGGCCGACCATGGCGCTGCCCACAAGAGGCGCCGGACTGCCGGTGAGGGCTGCGCCCCCCATTCCGCCGAACTGGATAAGCCCTTGCAGCATTTTTTGGGTAAAGTTGGCTTTTTCCTTCGCCTTAAGCTGGCCCGTCTTTTCGCCGATTTTTTGGAGGGCCAGTTGCAAGGTGGGATTCCGCTGAAGGGTGGCCCGCCACAGGATGTCCACTTCCGGCAGAATCTGCGGCTCGGTTTCCTCCATCTCCGACAAGATATCCTGATGCGCGCCCTGAACCGGGTTGTTTTCAAACGCCATGGCCATCTTCCCCTGCCAGTGCAGCAGGGCGACCAGAACAGCAATCACGGTCATCGGTTTCATCAAAAGGGGCTCGCTTATCGGTTCATTCAATACCAGGAGTATACGACAGTTTCTTGTTTTGTTCAGCCTGATTGGATAACACTGTACCATCAAAACGCAATTTTCTCATGCCCTCGGTGCCGACCAGGCGCTCCAGCACCAGGAAACTCTGCCGGGCGGACTGCCGGGCAACCAGTTGCTGATGGCGGATATCCTCCAGTTGTTTCAGGCTCCATAAATCATCCACGGCCGTGGGCGTTTGCTTGGCCCGTCGGTAGTTCTTGTCGTACAGGCCTTCCTTGTCTGCCAGTTGCACCGCGGCGGAAAGGCTGCCCTTATACTGGAAATAATGCTCAACCAGGCTTTTCTGCAAGGTTTGGATCACGCCGGACAGCTCGACCAGCTCCGTATCCGAGGGGAGTTGGGAAGGATCCACCTTTTGGGACTGGGTCATGGCCCGATCCACCAGGTTCGCCCCCATCATCGTAGCCCCGGAGGTGTATTGATCCGCGCCCATTACAAAGGGCAGCATGGCGGCGCCGCTTAACAGCCCGGCCACCGTTCGGCTCATAATGCTGGATTGCGCGTAGCGCAACTCCGGCGGCGTTGCCAGTTGCTTCAGGCCGTACTGGATCACCGGGTTCCGGGCGATGACCGTTTGCCACAGCATGTTCAGGTTTTCGCTGTCCTCCGGGCTCAGGGCATCCACCGGGGTTTGCATTTCGGTTGTCACGCTTTTTTCCAGCTTGTCCACCTTCGGGGTTAGCTTGTATTTGCCGGTTGCAGCCGTCTTCTGCACGTCCGAGAGCGGTTTGGGCTTTGCCGCATCCACCGGCTGCGCCGCCAGGGAAACCAGGAGGCAAAAGAGCAGCATCCCGAAGAAGCTGGCCTTGGAAAAGCAATTCCACATATCATCTCTTCCTATTCGATTGCTTTCTCAATCATTGTCACACAAAAACAGGGAGACGTGGAATTTGGGACAGACTTAACGATAAAACGCCGGGTTTGCCATGGCTGGATAATCATTTTCACAAAACGAACCCATTGTGGCGGGATCTTCCGATATAGCTTGGTTTTCCGGCGGATTTTGCGGGGCCGTTTCAGCAACGTTTTGGGCTTGCGCCTGTTCAGCCGCTTCGCGCAGTTGCATGGCCCGCTGGTAAACCGCTTGCTGGTGGGCTTGCCATGCGGCCAGTTGCTCCTGCTGGCGCAGGTAGGCGTCTATCTTTGCCCGCTGGGCCTGCAGCCGGTCAAGTTCTTTCTTGGCG
>CALAJO010000066.1 GCA_937922745.1 uncultured cyanobacterium | reverse complement strand
TGTGTCTGTGCTTAATGTGTTTTCATTGTTGCCCATGGATGGCGCGGGGTAAATTCAGCAGCTTTCTAAAAACAGGATAGCCACCCGGCTAGATTAACCGAATGGGATTATGACCGACTGAACGATTGCAGCGCACCACGTCCATGAGGTTTCCTATAGATATGAATCTTTAAGCGACTTTGACAAAAAACGAACTTTGACTGAGCAAATCGAATGGATCTAGAGAAGAAGAAGCGAACAAAAGAGAAGATGAAAACATTTCGATTGGAGGGATTCCATGAGAGTCATAGAGAAGATAGTCGAGGTGCAGGGGCCGGTTGACACTTGTTTTGACGTGCTGAGCGATGTTGAGGCCTATCGTTCGTTCATTCACAACACCCTCATCATCTCGCCCATGCAACTGTCCGCAGCAGGCAAAGCCGATTCGTTCCACGCCATTAATGTCGATGGGATTGACGTCCCGGTGGAGCTGGATTATAAAATTCCCACCGCATTAATATCGTGGAAAACGCTGGACAACGACTGGCTGGTGGCGGAAGGCACCGTGACGCTGAAGGAAATCCACGCCAGCGCGTCGCAACTGGAGTTCAGCATCAGCTACGAGTTCCTGGACGACACGCTTCAGAACAACCTGACGGCGCATCATCTGTTCCGCTCGCAGTTAGACGTGATTCTGAACCAGCTCAAGTTCTACATCGAGCCGCCCATGGTTGCCCACGCCAACTTGGCGCAGGTGGTTTAACGGCATTATTATTAACCCCATTCTTGTAGTTATTAATTTTTTCCGGTTGGTGAGTGAGTTAAAAAAAGAGAGGATAGGTACTGTATGTTTTTATGGGCTGCATTGATTCTGCTGTTAATGTGGTTTATCGGCGTTGTTACGTCCATAACGTTTGATGGGCTGATTAACGTCTTGTTGCTTATGTCCATTACCGCCGTAATGATGAACGTGATAGAAGGGCACCGCATCAGTTAGCCAATCATAATTGCGCATTTAAAAAGCGGGGCAAATGCCCCGCTTTTTGCCGAAATCATAATTAGTGATGAACCTTGATCTGCTTTGCGCCCAGGCGCTCGAACAAGGCCCGGATCTCCTTGGCATGGTCGCGCAGGACATGGGCGACCACCAGGGTATTGCCTTCCTCTTTCAGCGCATTCTCGTAGAACTTGGCTTCATGCTCCGGGATGCCCGCGCCGACCAGGCCGCCGATTAAGCCCCCGGTTGCGACACCGGCCGCGCCCCCGACAATGGCCCCCACCAGCGGCCCCGCAGCCAGTAAGCCTACGCCCGGAATCAGGACGCTGCCGACAATGGTTAAACCGCCCGCAATCGCGCCGAGCAAGCCGCCGGAAATACCACCAATCGTTGCGCCTTCAGGAGCTTTCGAGGATTCCTTGGACGCAAAGAACTGGTCGCGGGTGTTTTCCGACATCAGGATGCTGATATCCTCATCGGCCACGCCACGGGTTTCCAGGTTACTGACGAGTTCCTCCAGATCGCGGCGGTTGTTGAAAATACCGGAAACCTGTTCATACTGTTCATCGTGATGACGTCTTGCCATAGAAACACACTCCTTTATTATCTTGCGGTTTGAACCATACAGAATATGAAATGATGACATATCCATCATAGAGAATTTTGCGAAGAGTTACGCTTCTCCAGCCGCGCTATTTTCAGGCCATCGCCGTGGCGTGACGGGTTTGGGAAAAGTCGTTAACCCTTACGCAGTCAGGATAACAGCAAAATCAACCGAACGAAGCCAATTGTTCAGCGAGGCTTTCCCAGTGGGCGTTGGCCTTATCCAGCTCCGCCTGCTTTTGGGTCAGGGCCTCGTTCAATTCCTGGAGCCTGGCATAATCCGACTGGACATCCGGGTGGCCCAGTTGCGCGGATATGGCCTCGATTTCCGTTTCCAGGGCCATGATGGTTTTTTCAACCTGGTTCACCTGCTTCTCCACTTCCTTGCGGGCCTTCAGCGGGCTGGCCTGGCCGGCCGGGCTCTTCGATACCGGAGAGGAAACACTTGGCTGGGTTTGTTTGGCAGAAACCGCGGAAGCCATGGCTTTCTGGCGGACTTCGTCCCGCTTTTCCAGGTAGTAGTTGTAGTCGCCGTCATACTTCAGCAGGCGGCCCTCATGGATTTCCCAGATATGGGTGGCCAGTTGCTGAATGAAATAACGATCGTGGGAAATACACAGAAACGTGCCGTCATACTCGCGAAGGGCGTCTTCCAGCACTTCCTTGGCGGGGATGTCCATATGGTTGGTCGGTTCATCCAACAGCAAAAAGTTGGGGCCGGAGAGGATGAGCTTGGCCAGGGCCAGCTTGCTTTTTTCGCCCCCGCTCAGCACGGCAACCGGCTTGAAGACATCCTCTCCCGTAAACAGGAACCGGGCCAGCAGGCCGCGCACTTCCGTTTGGGTAAGCCTGGGATAGGCATTATGGATGGTATCAAACGCGCTGAGGCTCGCATCCAAGGTTTCCAACTGGTGCTGTGAGAAATACCCCGGGATCACCTTGTGTCCCTCGCGGATTTCGCCGCTGTCCAGGCTTTCAAGGCCCAGGATCAAGCGAAGCAGGGTGGTCTTTCCCGTGCCGTTAGCACCCAGCAGGAAGATGCGCTGATGACGCTGAATATCCCCGTCGAACCCCTTGAACAGGTGATTTTCCCCAAAAGCCTTGCTCACGCCGCGAAGCGTCAGCACCTGCTTGCCGCTGGGCTCCGGTGGCGGAAAGGACATCGTCATCCGGGAGTTATCGGTTCTGCGAAGCTCGACGCGCTCAATCTTTTCCAGTTGCTTCTCACGGCTTTTGGCCTGCGTGCTGCGGGTGGCGCTTGCCCTAAAGCGTTCCACAAAGGCCGTTTGCTTGGCGATTTCCTTCTGCTGGCGATCGTATGCGGCTTCGGACAGTTCCAGCTCATGGGCTTTCTGTTCCACAAAGGACGAGTAGTTGCCGCTATAAACCCGCAACCGGCCCAGCTCGATTTCCGCGATTTCCGTCGCAACCTGGTCTAAAAAGCGCCGGTCGTGGGACACAATGACCAGCCCGCCCGGATACTCCCTTAAAAACGACTCCAGCCACTCGCATGCATCCAGATCCAGGTGGTTGGTCGGCTCGTCCAGGAGCAGGATATCGGCCCCTTCCAGCAACACCTTGGCCAGGTTGATGCGCATCTGCCAGCCCCCGCTAAACTCGCTGACGCGCCGATCCAGGGAATCCAGCGAGAAACCCAGCCCTTTCAACATCCGGCTGATTCGCGCATCCACGCTTTGGGCATCCAGGCGATGCAGCGCGTCATGCACTTTTGCAAGCCGGTTCGCCAGCGCTTCATGGCCCTGATCCGCGCCGTCCAGCCGTGCAAGCAGTTCCGCTTCCTCCGCCTGGAGTTGGTTTATCTCCACGAACACGGATTTCATTTCTTCTTCCAGCGTAAAGTGCGGCGTTACCTGCGGCTCCTGGGAGAGGTAGTTGATCCTGATGCCCGGCGCGCGATAAATACTGCCGCCATCCGGTTCAATCTTTCCCATAATGGTCTTCAGCAAGGTGGATTTGCCGCAGCCATTGCGACCGATGAGGCCCAGCCGGGTTTTTTCGCCCACCTGCAAGCTGAGCCCCTTAAAAACCGGGTGATGGACAAATGATTTCTCGATGTTATGTAACTGAAGCACGCGTTTCAACTCTACCGGGGCTGCATCCCCATCATCCTAGCATACACAGGCCAACGTTTCGAACGACCGGGTGAGCCGAGAAACCTTCGGGTTTTCCACCACATAGCGGAATTATGGCAGCCTGCAGGCTCAACCGGCCCCAGCCAATGCTACGATATGAGAGAGAGCGAGATATGCGGAAAGATATTGTGGAAGCGGAGCAGCGCACCGATCTCTCCGGTACCCCGGAAGGTGCTTTTGACATTATTCTCAAGTCGGGATTAACGATTCCGTTTTTTTACCCGTCTCAAAAGCATATGCTCAATATGGTGATGGGTATCCTGGAAGGAAAAGAATACCCGATTTTTCCACTACGCCAAAATATACGACATGTTATGTTCGATATTGGCGCGCATATCGGCGCAGCGGCACTTTATTTCAAAAACCATCACCCGGATTTAAAAATATACTGCTTTGAACCGTCTCGCAATAATTACCATTTTCTACGCAAGAACATCTTGCCACTTAACGATGATATTCAAGCTTTTCCCTATGGGTTGCACGACCATGATGGAAATATAAAACTGTACCAGGGCGCGCGTCACGGGATGGAATGCTCTGTGATTCCATCGGCATGCACCAGCCAGGACTACGAAATGATCCAGTTGCGGCAAGCGATCTCCGAAATAGTTTCACATTGCCCGGAGCGCATCGCCATCCTCAAGATTGATACGGAGGGATGCGAGATCCCCATTCTGAGAAACATTGCGCCGATTCTGGATCGGGTGGATTACATCTATATCGAATACCACTCCGAAGAAGACCGGCTGGAAATCGATTCCATGTTAAGCCCGCTGTTTGTGCTTTGCGGGGCACACACTACCTTGCCCCACCGCGGCGGCAATGTCTACCTTTCCAAAACCCACGCGTTCGCCCAATACTGGGAACAACGCCTGAAACTCCCCAGAGGATAGATTTTTATTTACCGTTCAATTGTCGTTCTTTTTTGCCGGTTTCGATTGGGTCGGCTTACTCAACCTCTGAAAGGGCTTCGGCGTTTTCAAAAACATCTTTCACGATAGCCTCTAGCTTTGAAACCTCCTCATCTGTCAAAGCTTTAAACTCCTTTTTCCGCTGTTGCTTGGGCAAACTGCCCTGGTTTTGCCGTGTGAACAGGATAAACGATTCTGCCAGGCGGTTGGGCATATCCACGGTATCCATAATGCGACGCATCGCTTCATCATGTCGTTTCAGGTAATCAATTTCTTGGGGCAAGTCCTGCTCAACGGTTCGCTGAACGCAACGATAGAGGAACTCTGCCGCTTCGGTGCAATCCATAAAGCGGTACAAGTCCGCCGTATCATTAAGTACTTCGACGTTGCCGTCCTGTGTTGGACGCCACTCAATAAAATCCATTAAGGGGCGGGAATGAGCTTGTAACGTCCTTTGATACTCGGCTGTTAAAAAGGGTGTTTACGAGAAAGCCCGGCAGGGTCACTTTCCGCATTCTGCGCCCTATGGATACAAGAACAATAAAGAAACCCGCTTGATTGACGTTTTCGAGGAGGAAGCTTTTTGGGTTAGAAGAGCATTTGAACTCTATTCAACCGGAAATTACTCTTTAAGCAAACTTCGAGACACGCTATACGAAGAAGGGATGAGATTCCGCCCATCCCAGCCTAAGGTGTTGAGAAGCACTCTGTATAATATTCTGACTAACATCTTCTACACGGGAGACTTTATCCTAAAAGGCACGTTCTATAAGGGGAAGCACGAGCCAATCATTTCTTTATCTCTATTTGAGAAAGCCCAGCAAGTGTTCCAGCAAGTAAACCGGCCCAAAAAGACCAAGAAAGATTTTGCCTTTGCCGGTCTCATGCTCTGTGGGCATTGTGGCTGCTCAATTACTGGGCAAATCCAAAAGGGAAAATACATCTATTACCACTGCAGCAACGGCAAAGGAAACTGTGGCGATAAGTATATTCGAGAAGAAGTCATCGCCGAGCAATTTGAAGACGCCCTGAAAAAACTCAAGCTGTCCAAGGCCTTGCTGCTGGATATCAAGGATGCTTTGAAAGAAAGCCATAGCGATGAAATCAAATTTCACGCCAGCAGAGTCCAAGACCTGCAATCCCGATACAACACGCTGACAAAACGGATTGATGCCATCTACGAAGACAAGCTGGATGGAAAAATCCCCGAGGAACTCTGGTTTCGCAAAAACGAAGAGTACAAGAAAGAAATGGCCCAGATCGAAGATTCGCTGCGCCAACATACCAAAGCAAACTTCAATTACGTGGAATCGGGAGTTTACCTTTTAGAACTCGCCAATAATGCCCACCAGTGCTATTCTCAGCGTTCTATTATGGAACAACGCCAAATGCTCAACTTTTTACTTTCGAACTGCACTTTGAAAGCCGGAAAATTAGACTATATCTACAAAACACCCTTCGACATGATCGCCGAAGGGGTCAAATTTGAGAAAGTTTCGGGATGACTGGATTCGAACCAGCGGCCCCTTCGTCCCGAATGAAGGTCTGAAATACTTAATGAAACCAAGCACCTTTTAGGTTTTAAGTTTGGCTTTATAGCTTTCAGTCTGCTTTTCGGTCAGAAAAGATTGGACTAGTCGACCCGATTTTATGTCATTATCAAAGATTTTATGACAGTATCCCAACTAATCGGCCTAGCAAACGCAAGCCTTACCTCTCATATGAACTGTAGTCAACAAACAGTTGATGACATAAAGGTGTCATAAAATACATCAAACCGTCTTTGATACGATCTGTCAGAGCGGGAATGGTTTAGGCCGGTGCCATCTTTTATTGACTAAAAAACTTAGTCAACTGACTAATTTTTCAGTCAAAGATACATTCAGACACCATTTCGGGGCTTGTTGGTTGACTCGAGCGGCACTTCATCCGTTTATGAAGTGACAAAAGAAGAGAAACGTCTGTTAAAACGTTGGCCCGATAAACACCTGTCCCGGTATGACTACATACAAACAGGACAACGCCAACTATCACTTCAGTAACCAGGCTTAGCAGCTCTTCCCAAGCAATGGCGAGACAAGAAAGACATGCCGCTTGAGCAACAACTGAATGCCGTGATGATTGGCTTGGCAAAATTGACTGCTTATCTTCAGGCTAGGCGAGCTGAAGATAAAAACGAAGCCCGCAAACAAGAGGCTAAAAGACATCGCATGGAAGCACTTCGCCTAAAGCAGCTTGCCCAGCAGAAACAGAAAGCTGAACTGGAGGACTTGTTTGACCAATGGCTTGCCTCACCCTCAAAACAAGCCTTGCTGAAAGCGACATTGAAGAAGCTTGAAGCCGGGATATCAAAGGAGGAGTGGATAAGCTGGATACAAGACCCACTCAATCAAAACAATGTTGTGAATATACCTTCATTACAGCAAGCTTTCGCGTGATAAATCCTGCAAGGAATCTTATTCAATATTAGTGTTTAGGGAATAACTGGTGCTGCGCCCGCCTTTTGGGTCACGAACCAGAATCTCGCGATCAACCAAGTTAAGAATGTCACGATACGCTGTATCTTGAGAAGACTTGGTTAGTTTGGCCCATTTCGAGGTGGTCAGGTTCCCTTCAAATCCATCCAGAAGGCGGTTTAGCATGTGGCGCTGTCTTTCATTTAACGTTTCACCGGACAGCTTCTCCCAGTATTTTGCTTTCAATAAGACAGATGAGAGCATCGTTTCGGCATTATTGATAGCTCCAGAAAGGCAGGTTAGAAACCAGTCCAGCCATGGGGTCACATCCAGGCTATTCTTTTGCGTTCGTTCAAGGATGTCATAATATGCTTTACGCTCTTGTCGGATCTGGGTAGACATGCTGTAAAAACGTTGTGAACTGTTTTCGGATCGAGCCAGGGCCATATCGGTAATAGCTCTAGCAATCCGTCCATTACCGTCATCAAACGGATGCAGAGTGATAAACCACAAATGAGCCAGCCCTGCCTTTAAAACCAGGTCAGCCTGATCATCCCCATTAAACCAGTCCAGAAAAGCGGCCATGGCTTTATCCAACTTAGATGCAGGCGGTGCCTGGAAGTGAACTTTTTCTCGACCCATCGGACCTGATACAACCTGCATAGGGCCATTGCTATCGCTACGCCATGCACCGACCCGGATTTTGGCCATACCGCTTCTG
>CALAJO010000065.1 GCA_937922745.1 uncultured cyanobacterium | reverse complement strand
CGAACCCGTTCGTGTCGGAGGCATATCCGACAGCATGGCCAAGATTTTTGAAGCCGTGACGGGAGATTATGTCTTTGCGTTCTTTACCCAGGATGTGATTGCCCTGTGGGTCCCACGTATTATCAACGCGTTGCGCCGTGGCCGTGAGCCTTACAACGTGCTGGAAGACCCCAAGATGCGCGAAAACAAGCCTCTTCAGCAATTGCTGCACTCGGTTTACATGAATGTGGTGGGCCTCAACTACAAAAACGCCGTCGAGGAATCCCTGCGGGAAGTGGAAACCGGCCCCGGACTTCTGGTCGCTCAATCCGTTCTGTTGGGCGCAGCCTCCGCCTTGTTGTGGGGCAAACTAGCCGTAACCATGGGCCGCGATGACCTATTACAATATAAGGATGCCTTTACCAAATACCTTGGCTCATCGCGTGCCGAAGCATTATTTAGAAACAGTGCAGGTTTAGCCCATAAACCTCTTGAAAAAGCGATTACCCGGGATTTTGTGAAATCTCTGCTGGAGAAGCACTTTGCAGAAGGGAGTACCAACTTTAGCAACGTGCATAAAATGGATGCTGATCTGCTCAAATACATTGGGGGCGATAGAAACAAGACTTTTAAGGCCGTATTGGAAAAATGGACGGATGATTATGCCAAGCTGATCCGGACAAAAACCAATAAGCAGGCTTACTGGCAGCAACATGATCATTTAGAAGAAATGCTGCGCAAGATGACACATTGGTACAATGATCATCACCTTAAATTGGGCGATAAAGATGGCCTTAAGAACATTACCAGTGTTGAACTCAATAAGCTCAATCTGCCGCTCAGGTATGTGGAAAAAGGGGAAACCAAACTGACACGAGCAGTTAATGTTGGGGATTTTATGGAGCATATCCGAAAATTTCGCTCCTTTATCGATAGCTCACTGAAAAAAGCGCTGCCCAAAACCCCTCGAAACGCACAATTCGCGAGAACGCTGCAACGCACAATGTCTGGCGTTGCAAAACAGCTTTACGAAACAACCATTATCCACAAAGGCCTGCTGAGTGTATTGGCAACCGGGCTTGCGGGCGCAACCGTTGTTACGGTTTCCGCCATTGCCCAGCATGGAAAAACCTATCCTGCAAACCGTACCATGCAGCTTAATCCTGTTACGCCATCCGGCTCCAATAATTTTGCCCTGCCGCGTAATTCTAACTTTGCTGCCCCGGGCTTTGCAGGAAGCAGGCATCTTCCCGTCCAGCCTCAGCAGGCCTTTCCAGGTAATACGGCGCAGTATCAGGGAGGGGGATCCCGATGACCAGCATTAGCGGCGTTCGTTTTAATCAACTGCCAAAACAAAAACAAGCACGTTTCAGCGGCAACAAAGCTGCCGCACCATCCGGCAATGCTGCTTTTAAAGCTGCGGATGCCTATCTAACCATGACACAACGGTTTGTCGATTTTGTCGAACGCAACATTATCGGGAAAAACACGAAAGGATTTGCTTACCAGTTTGGAACATTTTTAAAGAAAAACGCTGAGTTCGTGTTAGATCACGATTATAAAAAACTGGCAAAACTGACCTTGCCCAAATTCCCGCCTTTTTGGAACCAACAACTGCGCTTAGGCCGAATTGTAGTTTCTCCGCCGATGGGTGCCATGTTCGTTCTTTTGTTTGGCTTTACGCTTATAGGCCGACTGAAACATGCCTTCGACAGGGCCATGGGTGGCGATAAGCGGGAGTTACGCGATATTGCCTTCCGTGATTTACCGACTTTTTTGATTATTCTGTATATGCTTGAGCCTTTAACCAACAAAATCGGCAAATGGTTGCAGAAATTTAGAGGCATTCGCTTGTTGCACGGCGATGAGATGCTGGCTTACCCGCAACTGAAGACGAATTTCCAGATTAACTCCAAAAATCGCCTCATGTCCATTTTGCAGGACAGCACCAATCATAAAGGTGTTATCAACGCTATTAACAAGCTATTGCGCAATAACAACCTGACAAGTGGCTTGAAAAACCATCTCACCGAATTTAAAAGTCTCATTACTAATATTATCAGTACAGCAGGCAAGGCAGATCAGGCTGGCCTGGTGAGGATAAATGAAGCTCTGGTCGAAAAAGCCTTTCATAAGGTGCAAACCATGGATAGTCTCCTGGATGCAACTCGTAAGAGCATGAATCAGACGTTTGTCCAAAAAATCACTAACGGCTTCATTGGTAAAAATATCATTCCCTTTAACGAAATGTTCTCTCAGTATGCCAAAGTCAGCCGCGTTGGGGCAGATCTGCTGGGCTTCTCCATCGTTATCGGCCTGCTGGGCTTTGGTGTTACAGCATTCAATAAGTGGCTTACCGAACGCGAGTTCAAGGAACTGCAATCTCAAAGGTCCCAGCCTGCTACGCAACCTAAGCCACAACAACCTAAAACTGCTGATTTAACTGCCCTGTTGCAAGCCCTCCAAGGCGCACAAGCCCCACAGTCATTCCAGCCGCAATACCCGGGGATGATGAACGGGTTTGCGCCACAACAACAGCAATACGGCTTTAACCAGGCACAGAGATACTATCAATAAGCCCGGCTTAATATTGCGGACTGCTTCTTGCTAAAAGTTTGTGCTGGTGTTTAAATATCCTATACACTGCCAAAACGCAATTGAAAGGAATGTGTCCCCATGGCTGTTTGCGAAAGCTGCGGTAAGCGCCGGAATAAATCCAACAAGGTATCCTTCTCCAACAAGCACCATCGGGTGTTTCAACAACCCAACCTGCAACGGTGCCATGTTGTCCTCCCTAACGGTACACACAAAACCATGAGAGTTTGTACCTCCTGTATCCGGGCCAACAAGGTTCGTCGTGCAGGCTAATCGGGTTATCCCCAGCAATGCGCTTTTTTAGCTCCGGAGAGTCCCACGGTCAGGGACTTTCTGTTTTTATGGACGGGTTGCCCGCCGGATTGGAGATTGACGAGGATTTCGTCAACCATCAATTGGCGCGTCGGCAGCGGGGTTATGGCCGTGGCGGCCGCATGAGCATCGAAACCGATAAGATTAAAATCCTCAATGGCGTAAGATTCGGCAAGACTACAGGGGCGCCGGTTTCCCTGTGGATTGAAAACCGAGATTTCCGCAATTGGGAAACCATTATGGCCACGTCCGGCGAGCGGACGGAAGATGCGGACAACCGGGCCTTCCATCGGCCACGGCCGGGCCATGCGGATTTGGCAGGATACTATAAATACGGCATTGATGATTTGAGAGACGTGCTGGAACGCGCCAGCGCCAGGGAAACCACCTCTCGCGTGGCCGCAGGCGGATTTGCCAAGCTGCTGCTCCGGCCGTTTGGCATTAACATATACAGCCATGTGCTAACCCTGGGCGGTGTTGCCATTAACCCGGATGAGCTGCCCGAAACCCACGAAGCCATCGAAGACCGGGCCGAATCCAACGATTTTAGATGTGCCGGCTCTGATGAGACGCTCACCCAGATGAAAGCCCGTGTGGACAGCGCTTTGAAAGAAGGCGTGACTCTCGGTGGGCGCATTGAGATTGTGGCGACAGGCGTCCCCGCAGGCCTAGGAAGCTATGTCCAATGGGATCAGCGGCTGGATGGCGAGTTGGCGAAAAGCATTATGAGCGTTCCCGCGGTAAAGAGTGTCGCGATTGGCGCGGGAGACATCGCAGATCAAGTGCCCGGCACGGAATTTCACGATGAGATTATTTATGAGGAAAATCGGCTGACGCGTCCCACCAATCGCGCCGGCGGATTGGAAGGCGGCGTGACCAATGGCATGCCGGTTGTGGCCCAGGCCGTAATGAAGCCTATTAGCACCATGCGAAAAGCCTTACGCAGCGTAAGCCTTAAAACCGGTGAATCGGAAGAAGCCCATTGGGAGCGCTCGGATGTTACAGCCGTGCCTGCTTGCGGTGTGGTGTGCGAAGCTATGATGGCTTTAACCCTTGCGGATGCCTTTTTGAAAAAGTACGGCGGCGATTCCATGGCGGAGATTGCGGCCCATTTCCAAGCCTCCCAGGATCTTATCCACCAAAGGCTGCATTAAATCCAAAAAACCCTCGACGAATAATTCATCGAGGGTTTTGAATAAATGAGGTAAACGGGGTTTCTGTTTATCGACGGTTTTGACCCAGTAACAAGGTCATAATCAATAACATCAACATTTGGAAAATGTTCTGGTTGGCGGGTGGCCTTCCAGGGCCTGGGTTGGGAGGTGTCGTGCCACCACCGGGCTCCGTGCCTGGCCCAGGGTTGGGTGTTGTGCCACCACCAGGAGGCGTTGTACCAGGCGGGGCTGTCGGGCCTTGCTTTTTCTTGGTTTCATCAATATCGGCCTGGGTAATATCTCCGGTGTTTCCGGCGGCATCGGCCACAGTAAAGACATCCTCAAGGCTCATCATCCTGGTATCGCCATCATTGTAAGCCTTCGCCATTACATCGAAGTTCTCGAGCAGGACATGGGCCACATTCTTCAGCTTGGGATCCTGTACCGTTCTGATGTAATCACGCAATTCCTCGCGGCTCAGCTTGGAACCATCAGAGAAATTATCCGCCGCATCCTGGAATACCTTCTTGGCATCATCGAAGGAAACTGGCAATTTGGGCGCCCGCTTCAAGTCAATGTTGTGGATATCGGTTGCGTTGCCGTCCCGCGCTGCAATGGCGTCTACATCGGCGGCGCTAATGCCGGGCTCGTTACCATCGGCCGAACCGGCGGCAATGGTCGCGAAATCGCGAAGCATTACTTTAGCCGCATTTTTCAGGTTTTCGTTCTGCGTGGCATTGATAAAGTTTTTCAACTCGGCTTCGGTTATCTTCTTACCGTCGCCGGCCGCTGCATCAATTACAGCCTTGGCATCTGCCGCGGTAATGGTAATGTTGGGATCCACATCTGTTGGCTTCGGCGCATTCGGATCGGGATTTTGAGATTTAAGGTAATCCTCAATTGCCATGGGTGCGGTTTGCATCGCGTTGTTGAACTTGATGTTCTCGACGTTCTTCATTTTGACGTCAACGCTATGCTTATCGCTGGTTAGGCGATACGTCCCATCGGCATCCTTGGTAATTTTATAGTCCTGTGGGAAGCCGCTGACATTCACGGTGTCATTGCCTGCGAGTCCATCCATCACCTTATCGGACTTGAATCCGGGTTGGATAGAAAGATTATCGTCGTCTGCCGTGCCTGCCGGGGGATTGAAATTGGGTGGCGGAACCGGCTTGCCTTCCAGTTTCAGTTTGTAGAAATTATCCACATATTGAGCCTGGTAACCCACGGGATTTTTAAACTCAATTTCCTCAATGTTCTTCATTTTGAGATTAATATTGTGCTTTTGGCTGGTGAGATGGTAATTGCCATTTACATCCTTGGTAATATTGTAGTCATCACCAAAACCGGGCACGATAATGCGATCCTGTCCAGCTTGCCCGTCAATTACCTGGGCATTGTTAAACCCGGCTGCAATGTTCAGCACGTTGTTTTCGGCCGTTGTTGGCGGGATTGGCGTGGCTTCGAGGTCGGCATTAGTAATGGCGTTCGCATTACCATCCAGGCCGCTTGCCGCAACACTGGTTAAGCTCGCTTCCGTTAAAAAGTCAACGCCATTTTCTTTGATGCCAAGCTTGGCGAAGTTATTGAACATAAAGTCCAGCTTCGGGATAAGGTCATCCTTGGCAGCCTGATCCGTTCCAGCGGCAATGAGTTCCTTGTAATCAATTACTTCGGCAATCTCAATTTTACCGTCTTTAGGGCGGTTATTAACACCATCTGCTCTCTGCAAAATGGTCTTCAAAGCACCCAAGTCAAAATTAAAGTTAGCTGCCATAGGCAATACCTCTCCAGTTCTCTCTATGATTCTATGAATTAATAAAACAATTATTTTGTGTAAAATTGCGTCAAACACGTTAGCGATTAATTATTTGTTTACGAAGATTAACAATTCTTTAATGGAATGAGATATCCAACACGAATCCTCACCCTATCCGAATGGTGGTGAAATGCCCAATCAGCAAGGAAAAAATAATCATTCTTTAATAAATACAAAATGGATTAAATCAAAAAATCGTGAAGGATAATGGCGATGCTGATCCCAAACAAGGCACCGACAAAGACCTCGAACGGCGTATGCCCGAGCAACTCCCGAAGCCGATCGGGAATCTGCTCGGGGTGGTGTTGATAAAACGCTTCGGTCATCCGATTGAGGATGCCGGCCATTTTTCCCGCGGCCTGACGAACGCCCGCAGCATCATACATCACCACCAAGGTGATGCTCAGGGCAATGGCAAAATCCACGGAGTCGAAACCGCTGATAAGGCCCACACTGGTTGCCATGGCACACATAGTGGAGCTATGGCTGCTGGGCATGCCACCAGTCTGCACCAGTTGCTTAAAATTTAACCGACGCTCCCGCAGCAGGGCTGATACCAGCTTGATGGTCTGCGCCAGAATGCCGCTGGAAAAGGCGGAAAACATAACTTCATAGCCGGTATTCGCAATGGACGCCATGGTTAAAACTGTCTCTCTTCCATAAACCGAACCAGGTAGGACAGGTTATCGGTTTTAACATCGGGCTTTAACTCATCCAGGATAGCATACAAGCGGTCAATATGATCCTTGAGAATCCGCTGCGATGTTTCGATTCCGTAGACGGCCGGGAAGGTCATTTTCCCCTGCTCCCGATCCTTACCGGCGGTTTTACCCAGCACCGCGCTGGAGGATTGAATGTCGAGCAGATCGTCCCCAATCTGAAAGGCCATTCCCAAGGTCATCCCAAAATCCTCAAACAGCGCCAAAGCCCTGTCCGAACTCCCGGAAAGCATTGCTCCCGCCCAAGTTGAAAAACTGAAAAGCGCACCGGTTTTACCAGAATGGATGCGGCGTAAAATGGCTTCGTTTGGTTCATTATGGCTAAACAAAATATCATCCACCTGCCCGTTTACCAGGCCTTTTACACTCGCTACAGCCGATAACCGGGAGATTACCTTCAGTAATATCCCTTCAGGCACACCGTACGTCCGATCAACTATCAAACCGAATGCCATGGCCAGCAGCGCATCCCCGGCAAGGATTGCCATGTCCTCGGAAAACGCCTTATGCACTGTGGGGATTCCCCGACGCATATCGTCATTATCCATGCACGGCAAGTCATCATGTATCAGGCTGTAACAATGGATCAGCTCCAACGCGGCCGCTGTGGCCAAAGCCTGTTGCAATTGCCCGCCGCTGGCCAGGCAGGTTTCTATCAGCAATACCGGCCGAATGCGCTTTCCGCCTGCAAGCACGCCATGGCGCATGGCCTGCCAAAGGATTTCTGGCTCTTGTGGCGCAAGGATTTCCTCCAGAAACCGGGTGATCGCGGTTAAATGCCCGCTAAACCGAACGTCGTAAGGCTTCAGCGTCGTTTCTTTCATTCTTCCAGTGTATCATCCTCTTCAGCAGACCAGTCCGGGATTTGCTGCTTCAGCGTCCGCCTTGAGGCAGCACGCTGCCGCTCCGGCAGCTTTAGGATATAAAGCTCCTTCTCCTTGCCCTTTTTAAGGGATTTGAAACCATATTCCTGCTTCTGGCTGGTCGTTTGAACCACTTCCACGTAACTCTTCGCTTCCTCCTGAAAAACCATGTAGCTCTCGTATCGCGAGGCTGCAATGTACTCCAGATTTGCTTTTACAGCACAATCCGCCTCATCCAGATGCAAACAGTTATCAAACCGGCAATCCTGCCGATAAGGCGCAAATTCGACAAAAACAGCCTCAATCTCCTGCGGCAGCACCGTATCGAACTTAAGGTAGCTAAAGCCGGGACTATCGGCAATTAATGTAGACTCATCCAACTCAATCAGGCTAACCTGGCGAGTTGTGTGCTGCCCCCGTTGCGCCCGTTCGGAAACCTCCTGCACGGCAAGATTGAGATCCGGCCGTATGGCGTTGATGAGACTCGACTTCCCAACGCCGCTAGGCCCGGCCAGAATAACGACTTCTCCGGCAATCGCAGCTCGGATGGCGGCCACACCCGTTTTTTGGGGAGCAGAAGCGGTGAAAACAGGAACCCCCAATATCTCATACAGCGCTTTGGCCTGGGATAACACCGTGTCGTCTTCCACCAGATCGGCTTTGCTAATGCAAATCATCGGGTCAATTCCCGCTATCAAAACCTGCGTCAAGTAACGATCCAGTTGCTGAAAATCCAGATCCGGCGACTTTGCCGAGTAAACAACCAATGCGCGTGTCACATTCGCCACTTTAGGACGGGTCAGATAATTATCCCGCTCGCAGACCTGCACAATCCGTCCAGTCTGGTTCACGTCATCCACGTTATCCATTTCCACCCGGTCGCCCACCAGCACATCGGAACCTTCCTTTTTAAGAAGGCCCTTGAGAAAGCATTGATAAACCGTATTACCCGCCTTAACGGTGTAAAAGTTGGATTGGTAGTTGAGTACGATGCCTTGGCAGGTCGAATTTTCCGTCATCATCAATCCAGTTCAGTATGGCTGCAAATTGAGCCAACGCTTCCATATGGCCCTTCTCCAGATTATAAGACAATGCCGTTGTAAAGTAACGCACCAGCAGACTCATTGGCAAGCCGGGGCGTTGTGATTTTGCCGAGTTGAACACATGCTGCTGAATTTCCGGCGAAGCCTGAAACGCCTTCTTCTGGTTAATCAGGGCGAAATTAATCTGCTGGAGCCGCTCCGGATTGGCTTCCGCCCAGTCCTTCCTGGCAACCCAAACGGCAAATACAAATGGCATCTGCATCATGGTCAACCATGCTTCAGCAAGGTCAATCACCAGCGAGGTTCCCTTGTCCACCTGGTCTTTAAGATACAGTGCCTCATCCCCAATGGCAAGGAGTGGTGAGCCACCCAGCAGAAGGGACAGCCCCTCTCCCGGCGCAAAGGGAACCAGGTTATCCCGGTAGCGGTGGCCGGTGTATTGGTATAGCAGGTATTGCATCAGCGCGATGGAAGTGGCGGAAGAATCCGGTACGGCGATGGTGGTATGGGCCATTAAGCCCTCCAGCCCGCCGGGGAGAAACAGCAACACGCTCTCAACTGGGTTCTCCGCGCTGATGGACAGTTCCGGCAGCAAGACCAGCTCATCCTGATGGCGTAGATAAAAGGCGCTGGAAACCGGGGAAACATCCAGCCTGGATGCGTGAATCCCCTGGTTCAACCCGGTTGGCGCCAGGCATACGCGTTCCAAACCAAGTTCAACAACCTGCGATTCCGGCAGCTTTAACGGAAGCGCATTGATGAAGTTGATTTCCCCCAAGCGAACCGCGGGGCGCATTATTCAAAAATCTGTTTGATGTTATACAGCGTATCGCGCTCTACCGGGATTTTACCCGCCTGCCGAATCATATGAACCAGATCAGCCTTGGTAATGGCCTGAGGCGTATCGCTTCCGGCCATATGGGTAATCTTTTCCTGGGTTACAGTGCCATCAAGGTCATTCACCCCAAAGGAAAGGCTCACTTGCGACATCTTCATCCCGTGTTGAATCCAGTAGGATTTGATATAAGGCACGTTATCCAGCATCAAGCGGCTTAATGCAAACAGTTTCAGGTTTTCAACGCCTGTCAGCGCATTGGCCGGGTCAACAGCCGTGTTATCGTACCAGCAATTCAAGGGGATAAAGGTCATAAAGCCGCCGGTCTGATCCTGTTGATCCCGCACATACAAAATGTGATCCAGGCGCTCTTCCCAGGTTTCGCCCAAGCCGGCCAATAGCGTCGCATTGCTTTTCATCCCTAGCTTGTGGGCCAGGCCATGGATCTCCAGCCATTCCCAATGCGTAATTTTATCCGGGTAAAGCAGCTCGCGGACGCGATCTGAAAAAACCTCCGCCCCGCCTCCCGGCATAGAACCATGGCCATGGGCTTTTAACGTCTTCAGAACCTCTTCCGAGGTCATACCTTCCAACTTGGCCAAGTAATCAATTTCAGCAGCGGTTAAGCCCTTGATATGCACATGCGGGAAGTTGGCCTGCAAGGTTTCAAACAGGTCGATATAAAATTCCAGGTTCAGCTTGGGCGTCATCCCGGAAACGATATGGAACTCCGAAAGTTCTGCAACGCCCGGATAATTTCGGACCTGCTCCACAATTTCCTCAACCGTCCAGAAGTACGCCTTCATTGCCTTTTCTGAACGGCGGCTGAACGCGCAGAAGCGGCAAGTGCCTTCGCAGACATTGGTAATATTGATGTGGTAGTTATGCACCCAATACACATGATCTTGCCGTTCCGGTGGAGTGACAATTTTACGCGCCGTATCCGCCAGGATGCCGATTCCCAACAAATCGTTGGAATTGATAATGTCAAAGCCATCCTGCTTGGTCAGCCTCTGACGGTTCACTACCTTGTCGTAAATCGCCTTTAGCGGGTTGGACGGGGCAGTGATATAATCCTGGCTGGCATTTGGCGTTAAGATGGCCATTGGCTTCTCATCCTCTGGTTAGCGGGTTGTGCGTGTATTTATAGCTTCCTATAAAAACCCGTTGCCTTCAAGTTGGGCGCAACGCTACCGGGCACCCGGCTTGGGTTCATTCTTGAAAAAAGCCCTTGTCAGTGAAACAATCAATTCGTTTCATCCCGTCATTACAAGGAGGAATGCCATGTACTACAAAATTTCCGTTATCGGTTCCGGTAACGTTGGCGCCACTTTAGCCCAACGGCTGGCAGAAAAAGAACTGTCCAAGTATGTTGCGATGGTGGACATCGCCGAAGGAATCCCGCAGGGGAAAGCATTGGATATTGCCGAATCCGGCCCGGTTTACGGGTATGACACCCAAATGCTGGGCAGCAATACCTACGAGGTTATCCGGGACTCCGAACTGGTGGTCATCACTGCAGGGATGCCCCGCAAGCCCGGCATGAGCCGCGACGATCTGCTGGACGCCAATACCCGCATCATGACCGAAGTTTGCCAGAACATTAAAAAAGAAGCTCCCAATGCAACCGTCATTGTTGTGTCCAACCCACTGGACGCAATGTGCCATGTTGCTTTGCAAGTAACCGGTTTCCCCAACAACCGCGTCTTCGGGATGGCCGGCGTACTGGACAGCGCCCGCTTTAGAACCTTTATTGCCGAAGCGCTCCAGGTTTCCGTCGAGCAGGTTCAGGCCTTTGTTTTGGGTGGCCACGGTGACAGCATGGTCCCGATGGTTCGTTATACCACGGTGGCCGGCATTCCCCTTGCCGAGCTGATGGACGAGGAAACCATTGAGCGCCTGGTCAACCGCGCCCGCAACGGGGGTGCTGAAATCGTTCAGTACCTTAAGACCGGCTCGGCCTTCTACGCGCCCAGCGCATCGGTGGTCGAGATGGTGGAATCCATTGTGAAGGATAAAAAGAAAATCCTGCCCTGCTCCGTATACCTCAATGGCGAGTATGGCGTCAAAGGGCTGTATGTAGGCGTTCCTGTAAAGCTGGGCAAAAACGGCATCGAGCAGGTTCTGGAAATTAAATTGACGGAATCCGAGCGAAACCAGCTCAACGTATCCATCGAGGATGTGAGACAAAACGTCGAAAAGTTAAAAACCATGGTTCCCGCCTAGGCAAGGACCGAACAAACTGTTTGAATAAAAAGGAGAGAAATTCTCTCCTTTTTATTTGGGGCAAAAAAAAGACCTTAAGGCCCAAGGCCTTAAGGTATCTTCAAGATCGAAGAAGAAGAGAAGGGAGAAAAGTTAGGTTGGCAAAGTCATAGCGTGCCGATAATAGTCCTTTTGGCGTGCCTTGGCATGGTCGGCATCCCCATCTGGAAGAACCGTATAATCGGCCTTGTCACCGTTTAACACTTCCAGGTAAATCTGGCTGGCTTGAGGGTCTCCCAAATCGGATAAAAGCTGCATCACGGCCTCGGCTTGTAACTGATTGAGCGGATAATTATCATCCAATCCCTGGGTTATCTTTATCCGCTGCATAATCCGCTGGATGCGCTGCTCCACACCAATCACGCCATGGCGCTCGATAGAGTTGCGAACAGTCGTTGGCATCATCGTTAAATCCACCCCCGGCATGGCCGTGCTTTTTTTAATGGTGCTGGAAGACGGTTCCGGGAGATTTGCAAGAATGGAATCAAATGATATGGGCTGGGTTAAAGGCTGAAACCTTGGCTTTACCGGTGCAGGCAACTGTACAGGTGGAACAATCTGTACCGGCTTGGGATCCTCTTTTTTATCTTTTTTCTCCTTATCTTTGTTCTCTTCCGGGGGTTGTGCGGGCGCTGGACTGACCGGCGCAATGACAGGTGCTTCAGGCTGGGCAGGTTGGGTTATCGGTTTTATGATTGTGATAGAGCCGCTTGGCCCAGGCTTTTCAGTAGAGGGCTTTACCACCGGAACTGTTTTTTTCTTTATGGCCTTTTCTATTGCGGGAATTGCCTTTGAAATTGGATTGTTGACGACTGGAGGCAATGTTGTGGGGACAGGCGGTAATTTCGATTTCTCAGGCAGATTTTTACCACCCTTTGATAATGCGCCAATGGCATTGTTGATTAATCCGTTCGGCTTTTCAGACGGCTTGGCAGGAAGTGGGGGGTTAAGGGTAACCTTGTCGCCTTTTTGGATGGGTGCGCCTGCTGAACCAAAATGTTGGTTATCGTTCTTCTTCACAGTCGATAGACTGGATTTTGCTGTTTTCAAACCATCTTTTGGCGCAGGGCTTGGCGCTGGCGCTTTCTTCGAGGCGCCAAGATCAGAGGGAAACATGCTCTCTCTTTTTTCCTTCCAAGTCTGACCGGACAAGGAATGCGCTTCCTTATCCGTAAACACACACTCTCAACTCTACCTCTTGCTTGGCAAGCAAACAGATAAAGCCTGGCTAGCAGATACGGCAAGCCAGAACCCTTGCGCTGGAGGGTTATTTATTCCAATTTCATCAAAAACTTTATTGCGGCAAGCTCAATTGCATTCTCTCTCACATCTGCAAAAAAGAATTGATTTAAAAAAAATCGATTGACGCAAAAATTGTGAATAGCCGCTAACGCCCTATAAACACGTAGCAAGGCTGTAAGGGCTTAGGGTATATAAACTGTACAACACGCTGCAACACATCAAGCACTACCAATCTCCTTCGTACTCGCATCATTCTCTCGTATATTTTTAAAGGACTCTTTAATAAAAACAATCAGAATAAATTTATTGATAAAACTGGCTCTTCTCGCCGAGATTCTGTAGCACTTTGTAATTTAGTATATTATTAATACATCCTTAATATCCATTAAAAAAATATTAAGGTTATCAGTGGTACCCAATATGATAAATTGGAACCCCTTGCCAATTTTTTGACATCGTTTGTGAATAAGGTTGTTTTAAAACAAACCCCTGCACAATGGGCCGTGTCCCCAACCCGAAAACGCCCCCTGGAAAATGAGAGTTCAACGCATCCCGGCAGGATTTCTGAAGCGGATCCACGGGCAGCAGAGTCATCGAAGGCTCAAATCGGCCACTCTCATAGGCGCAGAAGGATTCAATCCAGTTATCGTAGCCTTGTTCACGGCTAATCTTCAATAGTAAATCCACCAGTGTCTCTTTATGATCCAGGAAGGCATGGAGCATCCGGTCATCCGCTGGGGATAAGTCCGTGCCATGCATCGGCTTCCCCAATAGGATGTTATAGAAAAGGTTCATCCCGATGGATTCCGGTAGCACTTGTTCAGGCAGGGGGCCAATGTATGCGACATTTTCCGGCAAAAAGCGTATTAGGGCATGATAGGGACGAGGCTCCTCCTCAAGCGGTTTAAGCGAGTGGTAATACGGGTATAAAGCCGTGCCACCCCAACGCAATTCCCCCAGTCTTGCAAACAAGGCCTCAGGGGTATCCGCTGAAAGAGTAAAACAGGCGCTGCGCTCCAGGTCCAACGCATCGGGATTGGTTTTTAAAGTGTAGACCGTTTGGGGCAGGACGGGTAAGGCGCGGCGGAAACCATTGATGGTGGTTTTAACATTCTCCATATAATCCGCCAGCAAGTCGGCTACACGAGGGGTAAAAAAGGCATCGGCTTTCTGCACGGCCCGGATATCTCCTTCGGATAGGGCCGTCAGGCATTCCAGCACGCCACTGCTCCTGATCTTTAACGCAATCTTATCCAGTTCGTGCTGCGGCGCAGACTCCGGGTAGATGATAAACAACCGGCCAAACACCTGGTGATGGTGAATGAGGGTATAGATCCGCTGCACCGTTTCCGGCGGATAATCCAGCCGGGTTAGGATATCTCGCGCCACTTCCGCGGATTTAACCGGATGAAGCTTGTCCACGGGAATCAGGTCCCGGATCCGTTCGGGACCGGTAATCTTATCAATGTCGTGCAATAACGCCGCAAGCGTCACCAGGAGCTGCTGGTAATCCGTCAAATGGCGAAAGTAATAGGAACTCTTCGTCCGCTCGATGACCTTTAGGGTGTGTTCATTCAACGGGAAGTGATGGGCATTGTGCTGGATGTTCCTCGCACTGTTCAATCGCGCCCATTCCGGGATAACCTCATCCAACTGGCCGGACTGGTTAAAATAGCGTAAAACCGCCGGATTGGGATCCAGCAGGGCTTCTTCCAGCAAGCCGACTTTTCCTGAAGGATCCGGCGAGACAAGCGGTGCGGAGGGATTTGATGACATATCGGGCTCCTGTCCTTAATAAGGAACTATTATGCCAAAGGTTTCCAGTTTAGTCTTCATCCTCTTCGGATAGCTCATCCAGGCATTTTAAGGCAGCCTTGGCCGCCATCTGCTGGGCTTCCTTCTTGGACTTCCCGATGCCCGTCCCGACCACCTCGCCGTTAATGCTCACTTCCACATGGAACGTCTTGTTATGCGCCGGGCCGAACTCCTTCACCGTCGTATATTCCGGCAGGCCAGCCCCTTCCCCTTGCGTCAGCTCCTGCAATACCGCCTTGTAGTTATCCTTGGTCTTGCTGAGGTCAACCTTCGTCACCTCATCGTGCAGCATGCTTTCCAGGAAGCTCACGGCAAAGTTCATCTGCCCATCCAGAAAAAGCGCCCCCAAAAAGGCTTCAAAAGCACAGGCCAGGTTCGATACTTTGTTGCGACCGCCGCTTCTGGCTTCGCTCGGGCCAAAAATCATGTATTCACCCAGGTTAATGCTTTTCGCCAGGTTTGCTAAAACCGCGTCACTCACAATCACGGCACGGATCTTGGTTAACTCCCCTTCGCGATACTCGGGGAATCGCTCAAACAGGTACTGGCTAATAATAATCTTAAGGACAGCGTCTCCCAAAAACTCCAGGCGCTCGTAGTTATCCAGGGACGGCAACTTGTTTTCGTAGGTATAGGAGCTGTGCGTCAAAGCCTGCATATAAATATCCAGCGATTCCTCCGGAACATCCAGCTCCAGGCTGGCTAAAAAGGCGCGTATTCGACTTTCGTTCGGCTCCAGCATTCTCATCGCAAAAACTCGATGACCTCCCGCGCGATCCCCTGGTGCAGGATAAACCAGTTGATGTAATAATACGCCACGGCGCCTGAAAAGATATAACTGTCCGTCCGGTCCAGCATCCCGCCATGGCCCGGAATCAACGTGCCGGAGTCTTTCATCCCGGCATCGCGCTTTAATAGGGATTCGGAGAGGTCGCCCACTTGCGCGACCACCGAGATAATCCCGCCCAGAGCCAACCCATGAAGCACCGGGATACGAAACACCCAGGCAACAAGCCCGGCGCACAGGATCGCGGCAATGGTGCCGGTTAGCGAACCTTCAACCGTCTTTTTGGGGCTGATTTGCGGGGACAGCAAATTTTTTCCAAAACGCTTGCCGCCGTAATAGGCAAAAATATCGGATGCGCTAACGGTAATGATGAGCAGGAACAGGTACCGTAACCCCGGCTGCACCCAAAACGGCATGTCATCGGTCGCGCCCAACTGCCTGAGCAGGATAAAGTGCGCAGGCAGAAAACCGATATAAAAGAAGGTCATAATGGTGCCGCCAATATCGCTGATGGAAGCCATATTCTTCCGCAACAGCAACCAGGCAAATGTAAAGATGACGCCCATGGTGGCAACAACATCTAAATGACGCTCCCAGCCGAAATAGGCAAAAATGTAAAACAGCAGGCAGAACAAAATTACCGTAAACTTGGAAGGATAGATCTGCTTGGCGGCCATCAAGCCCAACAGCTCTTTATGGCCAAACCAGAAGAACAGCAGGGTTAATGCAAACCACAACCACCCGCCCAAAACAATGCCGGCAGCAACTAGCGCCCCAATAGCCAAGCCTGAGGTGACCCTTGGATTGATACCGGCGGCAAGTGCCATGAGATTGTTTTCTCCCTCGCGCAATGTGTCACCATGATATCAAAAGCAGGCAAGCGCATGCACATTACACGCATGTTAAGCAATTTGATGTACAAGCCTCGCTTCAGGTTTCATCTCAAGGTATAGTGGTTTTTCGAAAAGCAACACTTTTTCTGCGCTATGGTTTCATCTGTTCTCCCGTTCCCAGTTACACCCTATACAACAGCCTTAACGCAAGCGCATAGGCCAATGCAGCCTTTAAGGCAGCTTGTTGGGCAAATTGGCCGGCAAACGGCCATGGACGCCCAGAGCCGGGTGGTGATGAACCGGTCACTGGTTGAGAACATTGTGCGCTACGGAGAAAGTGCCATCCCTGTCCTCTTCGGATATATTGATGCTTTACTGCAACAACCGGCACTCAATCGCCTGGCAATTGTGGAGGCCCTCTATACCGGGCAGCGTCTGGCAGAGAACAAAGTTAACGGCGTTAATAAGCTGTATGGCGTTACCTGCCGCCTTAACACGGTCAAGGATCCATTGATTCTGACCTACCTCGGCGGGTTTTATGAGAAGCTGAATGAAGTGGAATCCTTCGGCCCAACCCTTTCCGCCCTCATCAACATGGCGGTGACGCAGTACCCGCAACCCAACTTGCGCCAGAACCCAACGCTGGACGCGCCGGAATCGTTGGGCGGGGCAGTATTGGAAATGATTGCACAAAAAACCGCAAGGGAAACCGTTAAACAGCTTCTGCCGCTTCTCCGGCGAGATCTGGCCGGGAACGCCGGGCTTAACTTTCAGGCCTAGGCGTTTAAGGGCTGGGTTTGCAGCAGTGTCTGCAACGAAAACCAGTGGGTGTTCTTGTGCCCAAAGTCAAACCGGCCAGGGTGGCAAATTTCTGCCAGAATTTCCGCGGATTCCACGACACGGGGGCCGGGGCGGTTAAAAAACTGGTTGCCGTCCGTAATATAAACCTGGCCCTCTTTCACTGCCCGCAATGTCTGCCACTCCGGATGGTTCAACAGCGCCGGCATCTCCTGCATCGTTCGTGGAATATCAAACCCACAGGGTAAAACCACTAAAATGTCGGGATCTACCCGGTGCAAATCCTCAAACGCAATCCATGGCGAATGCTCTGCCGGAGTACTCAGCAAATTGACGCCGCCCGCTATCTCCAGCAACTCCGGCATCCAGTTTCCGCCCGCCATCATCGGTTCAATCCATTCAATCAATGCCACCCTGGGTTTGTTTTGAAGAGTACGCGTTTGTGCCGCAAGCTCCGACATTCTGGTTTTGAGGCCGGATACGACCGCTTCCCCATGGGCCCGGATTTGCAGCGCATCCGCCACGCGATGAATATCATCCCAGATATCGCTGAGCTGCATCGGTTCCATCGAAACAATTTGGGGACGGGAGTGGATGAGCTGACAAACAGCGGCTTCCACATCCTTTAGGCTCACTGCGCATACATCGCACTGCGATTGCGTGATAATAACGTCCGGGCGCAGTTCTTCCAGGCGGTCAACAAAGACGCGGTAAACCGACAAAGCCTCCTTTAAGATGGCTTTAACCTGGCGATCGATCTCGATGCTGGGGACATCCGTCCGCAGCTTGGGCTCCGTACAAACCGGAAGCGCAACCACCTGGCTGGGAAAGTCACACTCGTGCGAGCGCCCGACCAGGCTGGCCGTTTGGCCTAAGACATCCACAATCTCCGTCGCGCTGGGTATCAGGGAAACAATTCTCATCCCGCTGCCTTTCTAAACATGGCCCATATAGTCATTTCATCAAACCATGAGCAGATGGAGATGGCAAAACCAATAGCTATTTCCTAGCGTGTTCGGGATATTCCGCTTCGTGAGCCCGCAGTAAGGCATGCACGGAATGTAAAACCTCTTCCAGTACGACGCCCTGCTTATATATCATCCCCCTAAAAGATATGCCGGCATTAATAAGAGACAAGTTGCGTGCCAGCTGATCAGGGCGGTGTGCATTCAATTCAACCGCCATGGCTTCAAACTCATCCTGTATCTGTTTGACCTTGCCTAAAACCAGGGCTACAACGGTATCCGTTTCATTCCCAAATTCTGCCACGGCTTTCATTACCACGGCAAAATAAAATTTGTCCGAGTGGATCCACTCCACAAACGCGCGGTAGAAATTTTCAATCTTATCGATCGGGTGAACCGACTCCTTTTTACTTCGCTCCACCAGTTCAAACAGCGCGTCAAAGGCCTGGTTGATAATGGCGATGATTAAGTCATTCTTGGTTTTAAAGTGGTAATACAGGGTGGATTTTGCAATACCGGCTTCCGCAACAATCTTGTCCACCCCGGTGGCGCGGATGCCATTTTCGTGAAACAGTCGGCTGGCTGTTTCCAGTATATGTTGGTCAATTTTAATCGGTTTAGGCATGAGTGTCTTATTGCTTAAGTTGTTATTACAGCGTACTGAAGATTCGGTGTGTAGGATATTCAACAACTGATTATATTTTGACGCATTCTGTTTTCCTTTTCCGCAGCATTTGCCACAAATAAGCCTTATGTACTATAGGCCCTAATAAATGCATTAACTATTTCCTCCGTCTCATCCAATCTCACGTTCTGCTTACTAATCATCCCCCTGAAGGACAAGCCGGAAATAAGCATGGACAAGCTTCTGGCTAATTCAACGGGCCGGCTTGCCCCAAGCTCATTGGCCAACCCCATTAGATGGTCGTGCGTCACATTGCTCATGTGCCGGATAAAAGCTTTAATCTTGGGATATTCCTTTTGTAAATCTATCAATGCCTGAAACGTGATTTCGGCATAGTAATCATCAGAATGAATCCAGTGAACCAATGCAGTGAAGAATGCGTGTATTTTATCGTACGGATCCGTAATATTCTTCTGGGCTTCCTCAATGCGTTTGAGCCAATCCTGGAAAATCGACTCCAGTACGGCAAGAACCAGATCTTCCTTGGTTTTGTAATGGTAGTAAAGCGTAGACTTGGCAACACCGGCTTCCGCGACAATCTTATCCACCCCGGTGGCGCGGATGCCATTTTGATAAAAAAGCCGTGCAGCCGTTTGCAGAATATGCTCATCAATCTTGATGGGTTTGGGCATTCTCTTATTTCTTCTCTCTATATACATCAGGTCAGCACATACAGCAGCGCATATCCTATTAAATAAAAAATATCGCCCTCATTCAAGTCAAATTCGCTACCGACCTCCTCCATATGGATGGTTTCAGTAAGGCAGGTTGTCCGTAGAATCTCTTTGTAAACTTTTGTAAAGGAGTCAAACATGAAGCAACTGGTCGAAAAACTGGGAACCTGGCTGGAAACCACTGGCAATCGCTATATTATCATCAGGCGCAGCAATATGGAATAAAAGATATCAATCTGTATTGCTTTTAGAAATAAGTACCGTCTTGGCATCGACCTGGGTATTATACCAAAAGCAAGCGAAGAGAGGCTTTTAAGCCACCTCCTCCCCCAAATGATGATTAGACTTTCTTCCAGGCAACATAGTCAGCTGTTTATCTCAAAGCTGGAAAGCTAACGGATTGGTTCCGTTGTATCAGCACGTTAAATAGACACAGTGAATTGAGTTAATTAAAAAAAGAAGGAGAACACCCATGATGAAACCGAGAATGAAAAACCACCATTTGTTTGCCATTAGCAACAACAACGCCCATTCTGTAGACACACAGGAATCTAAAATCGTACGCCAATATATCAAGGCAGAAATTTTGCGCGCCTTCGAGGAGAGCGAAACCGCCCAGGTTCAGATTTCTTCCGTGACCGCGATGGCGCTTGGCCTAAGAACGGAAAAAGAAGTGGTTCTTCAGGAACTGGAAGCATTGAAAGCCATCGGCTACGACGTCCTGGTTTATGACGTTCGCAAACCGACCGTAATTGTGGATACTTTCCAAAACAAACTCCGCATTGCTTTATAAGGCCATGCGGAGTTTTTAACTTTATTTTTAAAAAACGATATTATTGGCTTTCTTCCACAATTTTTTCCTGGTTCTCAACCCCACGATCGCCATAAGCCATATGAATGACGCTTAAAATGGCATCCGTCAGTTCCTCCTGGGAGTCAAAATTGTCCTGGTGGATTTCCCGTAAAATATCCTCCAGAAACATGTCTTCGGTACGGGTCCAGTTAATATGGGCCTTGCCCACCTGCTGAATCAGATCCACCCGGTTCGCGGGGAATTCCACGACCGGCTCCAGCGCCTTGTTAATAGACGCCATCCCGTAGAGATGATCGCTGGATTCAAATTCTTCCGTCCGCTCGGCAATACGTGCATTGTCTTGTGCTGGCATACTTGCCTCCATTTTTTCCAATTACCCAACAATATAAATTGCCTCTAATACTTTAATTCACGTGCCCGTATTTTAAATCGCCTGATGGTTTAAAAGCCCGGCGTCGCTGCAAAGCAGGCTACCAACCGGCAAACCCCTATGGTTGGTAACAGAACAACCGTAAGAGACTTTTCCAGAAGTGCCTAAATCCCA
>CALAJO010000064.1 GCA_937922745.1 uncultured cyanobacterium | reverse complement strand
TTCATCCCCGGCCAAAAACAACCGGAATATGATATTCATCCGGCCAACGGCAAAGTATTCGTAATGTTTGATGATAAAAATTACCAGATCAATGCCCGAATGAGCGACTCTAAAGCCCACCCCGGCACTACCGTGATGTCTGAAATGGGCACAAAATTGGCAAATGGTAATGTTAAATGGGATGTCAAAGGTGACCCCGTTATTACCGATAAAAATGGTAAAACTGTCAATCTTGATCTGAAAAAGAACAGTGAAACCAAATTGGGTGATGATATCCTGAAATGGGATCCCAAGAACAGAACCCTGACCATTGTATCCAAAGAACATACCGCTGTTCTTAAAGATGAAGGAGATAGCTTCCGGATGGAATCTATCGTCGGTAAAGACGGCTACAATATGGACGGTGTTATCCCCAACGGTTTAGCCGGATGGACGTTAGACGGCAAGATTGCAACTAAGAAAGATAAAAATGGTAAAGTCATTGCCGATGTTGATAAAAATACCGGTAAGGGTGGTATTCCTGAAGGCACCAAACTCCAGGATTTCCAAACGGTTAACAACGATCTCTTCGGTGATGCGGTAAAAGCCGAACTGCGCCGATAGCACCTCTAAAGTTCTCTTCCAACAACCCGCTAGAGCCTCAACTTGGCGGGTTGTTGGTACAGCCAGCCCTTTTAAAACTTCGCAGATATTTGGGAAATAACTGCACAAGCATAACAACTGTTTTTATAAAAATTAGATGACAGAGTTGTTATTTACTCTTTCTCTCTTTCGTAACGAGTTAGGAGGTTTTATTATGATTGATATTAATTCTTTATCATCGATTTTAACGGGTGCGACTGCAAAGACGCAGCAAACCCAACAAACCGCGAAAACAACTCAAGCCCAGCCCAACTTTTTTGAGTTGATTGGCGGTGGAAACAAAGCCCAAAGCCAGGATCCATTCGCAGGCCTCTTAGGTGGCTTACTGGGTGGTGGCCAGATCGGTGGTTACCATGGTGGCGGAGGTAATGATAATACCTTGTTGCTGCTGTTTATGCTTCTACAATTCTTCTGCTCGGAAGAGCCAGCACCACCACCAACAGATTATCCGAAGCCGGAGCCCAAACCGGAACCAAAGCCTGAGCCTAAGCCGGAACCAAAATATCCACCGGAGCCGAAACCCGAGCCAAAGCCAGAACCAAAGCCCGAGCCGAAACCTGAGCCAAAGCCAGAACCAAAGCCCGAGCCGAAACCTGAGCCTAAGCCAGAACCAAAGCCCGAGCCGAAACCTGAGCCAAAGCCAGAACCAAAGCCTGAGCCAAAGCCTACTCCAGTTCCAGTGCCACCCCCACCAGTACGTGGCGCGGGAGATTATTCCGATATTTGGGGCGATCCGCACGTAACACCTGGCCAAAAGCAACAAAAATATGATGTGCATCCGCCAGCCGGTAAAAATGTCGTTCTCTGGGAAGATAAAGGCTTCCGGATTACGGGTGGCCTGGAAAACTCCAAGGCGCATCCAGGCACCACTATTATTGATGATACCTACGTGATGATTGGTGAAACGAAGGTGAAATGGAATGCCGTTAACGGTAATCCAACCCTTGCAGATGGAACCCCCATTAAGGAAGGCCGCAACGAATTTAATGGTGCTGTCTTTACCTGGGATTCCAAGAATCGCGTTCTCAACTATCAATCTGCCGAGTATACGGGCCAGGTTATTGACGAAGGCGAAAGCTTTAAAATTACCAATTCCGTTGGCCCCAATGGCTACTTGAAAGATGGCGTGGATGTGAACGGCCTGGTTGGATGGACCATCCATAGCAAGCTGCAAGGCACCCCATCCAAGGACGGGAAGAATGCCACCCCGGATGGCCTGCCGTTAGATGCTTACTATACGGTTAATAACGATCCGTTTGGTGAAGCCCAGAACGCTAGTGTTCGCCGCTTTAACGCTCCTAATAACCGTTTGGAGGTTGCCGTCAAGGATGCCTACCGTAAAGTCCTGAAGCGTGAAGGTGAAGCCGGTGGTGTTAACCATTGGATGAACCAGCTGTATAACGGTATGACGGAAGGCACGATGACCAAGCTCTTCGTCCAGTCCGAAGAGAATAAGCCGCGTGTTACCTTCAGCGAGGATTTCTATCTCAAGTCCTATCCGGATGTGGCTAATGCCGTGAAAAAGGGCGACTTCAAATCCGGCCTTGAGCATTATGAGAAATTCGGGCGCAAGGAAGGCCGCAACCCGAACGCCCACTTCGATGAGCGCTTCTATCTCCAGAAGTATCCAGATGTGGCTAACGCCGTTAAGAATGGTCATTTTAAATCCGGCTTTGAACACTTCGTAATGCACGGAAGCGGTGAAGGTCGCCAACCGAAAGCCTAAGAATCTTATATGGATTCTTTTTTCAAGGCCCACTGATGTGAATCAGTGGGCCTTGTCCTTATTATGACTTGCTTTACAGGAGTTTGTTAATCATTTCTTAATATTTGAGCGGAAATTAACACAACGTTTATTTTGATTGTTTTTATATAAACATAGTTCTCTTTTATGTTCTCTTATTAGGTTAATTCAGCAGAGTTCAGGAGGTTCCCCTACATATGTCGCTTGATAATCTCTCTTCGGTTATTTTAAACAGTATTTTAAACAGTTCTATCTCCAGCACCGCAAAGCCTGCTACTAATAATGATACCGCAGGGGTTGGCGATGCCTTTAAAAACTTAACCACCAATAAAACAGATGCAGTGGACGTTGGTGCAACCTTGTTTACGCAAGGTACTAACAAAACGGCCAGCGCAGATGCGGTTTACCCGCAGCCGGCTCCGCCGCCAGCACCCAAAACAAACAATAGCTTACTCATTATGTTATTTATGATGCAACTGATGGGTAAAATGGGTGGCGCTAATAAAGCAACTTCGGATAAGTGCAAAATGCTGATGCTGGTATTAATTTTGATGCTGTGCAAGCCACCGGCTCCAGCACCAGCGCCTTATCCAGCCCCTAAGCCTGATCCGGCCCCTTATCCAAGCCCAAAGCCCGATCCAACCCCTCCACCTCCCCCGCCTCCGGCGCAAGGTGTTGGTGACCAGGGCGCTATCTGGGGTGATCCGCATGTCCAGCCGTTTAGAAAGCAGAAGCAGTATGATGTACACCCTGCTGCCGGTTCTACGGTTAACATCTTCGAAGACCGTAAGTTCCGTATTAATGCCAGAATGGGCGAGTCCAAGGATCATCCAGGGACTACCATTATGACCGACGTCGGTCTGAAACTGGAAAATGCAGGCATTACCTGGGACGCGCAAAAAGATGCTCCCCTGTTAGATGGCAAGAAAATGGTCGATAAACAAGAAGTCAAACTTGCTAACGGCGATATTCTCAAGTTTGATGACAAGGCCAATATTCTGTATTACAAAACCCGCGAGTATGAAGGCCATATTAAGGATGAAGGCAGTAGTTTCAGAGTTGAAACGCTGATCACAGCCAATGGCTATAATACCGATGGTGTGATTCCAGATGGTTTGTTAGGCTACAGTGTTGAAGGCACCATTAAATACCCGGTTAACGCCAGAACTGGCGAGGGTGCTGTACACGAAGGAATGACCTTTGGAGACTACACCATTAAGAATGGCGATTTGCTTGGTAACGCCGCAAACGAAAAACTGATTAAGTTTAATAAGTAATCTCAAGTTAAAAAAGCAAGAGCCTGCGGCATTCGTGTCGCAGGTTCTTTGCTGTTATCTTTCTCAAAAATTAAAAAAAACCAAAGTCCCGTTATATTTGTTTACAGAATATCAGCACATGCTATTTATTTGTTTATATATAAATAGGCATATTAAACTCGTTTCCTAATTAATTTATTTATGACATTAAGGTTAAACTACAGGGTTTGGAGGCTCGCCTATGTTGAATAATGTTTCGTTTGGTAATACCAACCTGCTTGCACCTATGCTCAGCGGCTTGACACGGGCCGTTAGTGGTGCTGCAAACAATAACCTTTCCAATCATGAAATTAAAAGCCTGTTTGCTTTTGTTGCGCTGGTTTCCAGCCAGGCACCTGCACAGGCGCCATCACAACCAATCATTCAAACACCTGCAACCAGTCCGCTTTTTAATCTGGTTAATCCGGTAGGGCAAAGCAATGGCAACTTCGCCAATATGCAATTCTTGCCGCTTAACCAACTGGCCTCTGCAAGCCAGCAACCCAACAATAACAATATTTTAAATTTATTATCCGGGTTTATAAATAACAATGCCGCATCCGGGGCTAATCAATCTCCTATTATCCCCCCGCAGCAGCAACTACCGTTTCAGGGCTTTTCCTCGCCGTTTGCTTCCCCTGCAACGGCGGCCGATCCTTCTTCGATTTTGGCGGGTTTGATGGGTCAACGGTTTAACCCTGGAGGGTTCAATCCATTGGCTATGACGGGTGGTTTATCACAGGGGCCGGATTTGTCCATGCTTAGCAGGCTGATGGGACAAAACCCGTTAAACCCCCAGATGCCGAGTGCAGGCTTCAGCCCGTTTCAAAGCAGGACACCGGATTTGAACAGCTTGCTATCCCCGCTTTCCAGCTTGATGCAATCCCAATCCATGCCGATGTTGATGGGGTTACGCATGATGATGCTGTTTTTGCAGCGATTAATGGCAATGCTGCAACAGCTTAGCAACCAGGCATGTCAAAACCAGCAGCCTTATCCACCGGAAGAAAGTTCAGCTCCGGCTGAAGATGCCGCTGCGCCTGCTGAGACCTATGAAGAAGCGCCCGCAGAAGCGGCAAACGACACGGCCCCGATTGAAGATGCTGGCGCGGAACAACCTTATGAGGAGCCAGGCACAGCCACGGCTGAAGTACCCGCAGATCCCAATGCCGGTACGCAACCACCGCCTACTGATACGGCACAGCCTCCTACAGGAGGACAACCGGCTGCTGACGCTGGACAACCCCCTGTGGCAAATGCCGGGCAGCCGGCCCAAGGTGGGCAAGCACCAGTTGGTGGTGCGCAAGGTGGTCAAGGGGTACCGGGTGGGCAAGCCGCTGGTGGGGCTGCCCAGCCCGAAGCACCGGTAGATACCACAGATAATGGTACTCTGCCATTAGATCAACAAGAACGCGTTGTCATTAAAGGGGGAGGAGCTGATGGGCCGGTTGTGAAGGAGTACTACCGTCGTGGGGAAAATGGCGAATGGGAAGATGAACCGTATAAAACCGTTGAAGTAACACGAGAGGATGGCAACCGTACGGAGGTAACTTATGACAGCGAGGGCAACGTTGTTATCAAAACCGGCACAGGCAGGCGCGATATGGAAACCCTTGTGGATACCAGTGCTGAACCAGGTGAAGGTGTTTACCTTCGTAATCGGGAGGATTATAACCAGGCACTGGAACACGCGCAAAATATAACTGATGAACAAGCTCGGCAGGAAGCATTAGAATGGCTTGAAAAAGAAAAGGAACGGCTTGATGAGGAACAGCCTGAAATCGATCCGCCACAGCCATTGCCGGAGGAAGCTACTGAAGCAGGTGAGGCAGCGCCTGAAATCGATCCGCCACAGCCATTGCCGGAAGGCGCTACTGAAGCAGGTGAGGCAGCGCCTGAAATTGATCCACCGCAACGGATGCCTAATGATTTGGATGGTACGGAATATATTTAATTTTTGGAAGAAACATTATATTGTTTTTGAAACCTTAATGGCAGGCCTTACCGGATAAAGGGAGGGCCTTTTCCTTAGAATTCAATTAATAATTCGCAATAAATTATCAGAAAACCATTTGTAATTTGTTTTTATATCTATAATACATTCTCTCTTTTTTCAAGGGTTAGGAGTAATCGTCTCATGATGAATACGATGGGGAATACGCCCTATCAGGGTTATCAGTATTGGATGAACTACCAGAACGGGATTTTAAATTGCCGAACGACAATGAACCCGACGCTGAACAGTTCGTTGACATTTGATTATAAAATATCCGATCCGGCGCCGCAGGTAATGATGATGGATACCGTTTTTCCGGATATGACGCATACCTACGGCTATATCTTTGGGGATTACCAGGCGAACCAGTACAACGCGTACCAGCCCGCTTGGTCGTATCCTTCGCAGTCACAACGGCCACCCCTCCCCATGATGAATCATATGCCGATTGCGCCGAGCCCCGCATTGCCGATGAATCAATTAATATCTTCCCTGGTGCCTTCCCCGGCCCAGGAAGTGCAGCAAACACCCATTATCATGCCCATTTTTATAATCGGCAATCCATGTAGGGAAGCGCAAGCCTGCCCCGAGGAAAAGACAGAATTGCCGGACAAGCCGGATAACAGCGAAATTAATAAAGTCCTGCTTAAACTGATTTCTATTGCCGCCCTTTCCAAGTTGGTTAAAAAACTGGCTCAATGTTTACCCCAGAAAAACGACATTTTGCATAACCTGACTTCGGTAATAACCAACCAAATCGGGAAGGTCGATGTCTCGTAATCCGCAGTTTTTTAATCGTTCTGGCCTTTGTAGTGGGATGATGCTATAGTGCTTTGCACGGCCAGTTTATAAGTTTTGTCTTCCATGTTTGGTGTCATTAATCTGCATAAACCCCTGCACTGTACATCTCACGATGTGGTGGCCCAGGTTCGTAAAAAATTGAATTTTAAGAAAGTCGGCCATGGCGGCACACTCGATCCCCTGGCGGAAGGGGTGCTGCCGGTTTGCATTGGGGCTGCGACGCGCTTGATTGAATACCTGCCCAGCGATAAGCGCTACCGCGCCCAGGTAACTTTTGGCGCTAACACGCTGACTTGGGACGCGGAAGGGGAGCGAATTCCGCTTAAGGTAGCATCCGCCTTTACCCGTGATGCTTTGGAAGCGCTGTTACCGCAATTCCATGGAAAAATCCAGCAGCAGGTGCCGCCTCATGCTGCCGTTCACGTCAACGGCAAAAAGCTGTACGAGTATGCCCGGAAAGGCATTGCTGTTGATTTGCCGGTTCGCGAAACCGAAATTTTCGCGGTTGAGTTGGTCGATTTTCTCCATGCGGGCACGGAGTATCCCGTTGCCGTGCTGGAAGTCCATTGCGCCAGCGGAACGTACATTCGTTCCGTCGCTCAAGCCCTGGGCTCGGTATCCGGCTATGGGGCCTATTTGTCCGGGTTGGTGCGAACCGCCCATGGCCAGTTTTCGCTTGAGGAGAGCGTAACCTTAGAAACCTTTTTAAACAGCGCTAATCCGGTGCAATATCTACAAAACCCGGCTCAGTACATTGCCTTTCCGCAAATCAGCTTGTCCCCGGAGAATCTGGCCAAAATTCGCCATGGGATGAAGCTGCTCCCGGATGACCTGCATGAATCCGTTCGAAACAATCGACTTTACCTGCTAACGCACCACAACCAACCCGTTGCGATTGCTACCGGAGAGGAAACCGGCCGCTTGAAGCCCCTTAAAGTGCTTCAGCATACATAGACGCACCTGTTTTTGATAAAGCATCCCTATCTTTTACATATCTTTGATAAATCTATAATATTTCTGTTTTGTTACAGTGGCTTCAGATTTTAGCAATTTCTTGAAGTAAAATGTTTTTATAGATTTAGGGTAGGTATGCAATAGAGATAGCGGATAGAGACTATGAATGCTAACGTCTATGTTAACCTTGCAATACAAATGTTTCAGCGCAGCAATCCCATTGGGGAGCTGGTGAGCCGGTTTTATGTCGTTATCAATATGCTGCTGACCTACAAAAGCAACGTCAAGCTAAACAAGTACCGCCATAGTTTGTATATGCAACAGCTCAAGCGTATGGAAGGCTTCATCGTCAACGGCAGTCCATATACCTATCGCGGCAATAAAATGGATCGCAAGTTTTAGGCGCTTCGCCACAGTTTGCCGGATCTAACACAAAATCCACCGATCCGGTTTTTATATAAATAAGGGGTATCTGGGGGTATGCAATAAATGTCTTTCGCAGCCAATCAAGCCAGACTGATGATGCTCATTTCGGAGCAGTACGACATCGAGCTGCAAACGCAGTTTTTGATGCAGCACAAGCTCTACCTGTCCAAGGCAGTCAACGGCTTTATGAATATGAAGGTGGAGTACGAGCCGGGCTCCAAGGCCGATAAGATTTTAGAGGCCAGGATTCACCAGCTCAACGAAGCCGAAAAGATTATCGAAGTTCGAATTAACAGCCTGAATAACCGATCCAAGGCCGTAAGCCAGGAGCGTGACGGATTAACCCAGGTGATTGCGCAAAACGCGCAGCGTTCCTTCAAAAACGCCTGGTCTTAATTGGTAACCGGTTTCGGTTAACCTGTTATATGTTTTGGTCAGCCGCACCCCGTGCGGTCTATTGGCATGCTTGCGCTACGTAAGCAGGGTCGCCGGGTTGCCCGCACATGAAAAGCTGGTATAGTGGGGTTTGGATAGCGTGTTAGCAGGACTGTTTGTGTGATTTACCCGCCAACCTATCGACCGGCCCAGCGCACCCGGCCCTTTCTAAAATGGGCGGGGAGCAAATTCCAGATTATCGAGCGAATTCAAGCAGCGTTGGGGGATGCGAAGGATTATAAACGGCTCATCGAGCCTTTTGCCGGATCCGGGGCCGTTTTTTTGAATACCTGTTTTGATGAATATTTGCTGGCCGATGTGAATGCGGATCTTATTTTGCTGTATCAAACCCTCCAGGACCAAGGGGAAGCGTTTATCAATTATGCCGAAGGGTTTTTTACCCCTCAAAACAACCGGCCGGAACGGTATTATGAACTGCGTGCGCAATTTAACCGCACGGCGGAGCCCTGGGAAAAGGCGGCTTTGTTTATTTACCTCAACCGGCACGGGTTTAACGGTTTATGTCGCTATAACGCCGCCCGAAGGGAGTTTAATGTCCCCTTTGGGCGTTACAAATCCCCTTATTTTCCGTGGGCGGAAATGCAGGCGTTTTACGAAAAAACCCAACACGGGGTGCAGTTTCAGCATGCCGGGTTCGAAGCCGTGATGGAGTGTGCCATACCCGGCGATATTGTGTATTGCGATCCGCCGTATGTGGGTTTATCGGCCACGGCAAATTTTACCAGCTACAGCGCATCGGGCTTTACCCCGGCGGATCAGGAGAAGCTGGCCCAGTTGGCAATGGAGCTGGCGCAACGTGGCGTGCCCGTTATTATCTCCAACCACAACACGCCGGTTACGCAAGCGTTGTATCAAGCGGCGCAAGTGGATGTGTTTGATGTGCAGCGCTTTATCAGTTGCAAAGGGGACAAACGGGAAAAGGCCTCGGAAGTGCTTGCGGTGTTTGGCGCGCCTTGGGGCTGATATTTAAGGCCGTCCAAGCCTGACGAGAGTGTCCAGGTTTTCAATCCGAAATGCGTCATGTGCAAAGGAGGAGCGGCGGATTATCTCATACAGCAAGCGGCCGGTTTGCAAGGCGTCAAAATAGGCAACGTGATCCTGGTGAGCAGGCTCTTGGGGAAGTTGCAGATCTCTTGTCAGGTTTGCCAATCCCCTTCTGTCGCCGGTGCCGAGTACGTTTTTGGCGAGGGTTTGTGTGCAAATGACGTTGCCGGATTCAAACAGGGGGAGATACTCGCGTTGTCCGGTTTCTCTCAGGGCTGCAATCATCGCCGGGATATCCATAAACATGACGTTATGCCCCACGAGAACCGGCTTTTGCCCTTGGGGTAAGGACTGGCGGATAAATTCACAAACCTGTTCCAATGCTTGAGATAAACTGGGTGCGGTTTCTAGTGTTTCCGGGCTGATGCCCGTCAAGCGAATGAACCCTCCAGGCAACGAGCCATGGTGTCGAACCAGCGTTTCGGTATGATTAACCACCTTGCCGTTCTTAAAGTGAACCACGGCGATCTCGATAATGTCCGCGTGTTTTTTCCCTTTTTTAGCGATAAACTCCAGGTCCAGCGCAAAAAAATCCTGTTTGGCCAATGCCGACGGTAAAGGAGCGTGCCAGTTTGTTGCCTTGGGTCGTTCCGCACGGAAAGGGCGTTGTTGTATCAAGGTTGGGCTTTGCATGCTTTTAAACCGCAAACCAGCAGAATGCGCGGTAGCCCTTGATATGCCAGGCCCGGAAATCATCAAAAATCCCACACTCCAAGAGAAGGTTTCTTACGCGGAAGTCACTATAGCGCAAAATAGCGCGCTTGTATCCCAAATTTACTGAATTTGTTTCATTACTTCAACAATGGATCAGGCTTCAAGGGGGCGTTATTTTGTGTCCTGCGGCGCAGATTGCGGTTTTTGATATTGAAGCGCCGCCGTAACATTGCGTTGTAACCCATGGATTTTCGCCCGCTTTACGGGGCTCTTGCGGTAACGCGTCTTGAATCGCTCCGGGCTTATCGCCAGAATCTCCTCAGGCCTGGGGGCTTTGTTCCACGGCCGGGGCAGGAATGCCGGTTCTTGGGTTGGCTGTTGCCGTTTCACGTTCCAGGGGCACACTTCCTGGCAGATGTCGCAGCCGAAAATCCAGCCCGCCATGTTTTCCGCGATAGGCTGCGGGATTGTGTCGCCCTTATACTCAATCGTCCAGTAGGAGATGCACCGTGTGGCGTCTACCACATAAGGTTCTGTAATGGCCTGCGTGGGGCAGGCCGTGATGCAGCGCGTGCAACTGCCGCAGAAATTACGAACCGGGATCGGGGTCGGCGCATCCGGGAAGGTTATATTCAGCAGCAGCTCCCCGAGAAAGACCCATGATCCCGCTTCCGGCGTGATGATGTTGCTATGCTTCCCCTGCCACCCGATACCGGCCTGCACCGCCAAAGTTTTTTCCATAATGGGCGCGCTATCCACCAGTGGTCGTCCCGCAATTGTGTCATCAAAAGCCTGGAGCCATTGGAGCAACGCCTTCAGTTTATCCTTTAAAACGTGGTGGTAGTCATCCCCTTGGGCGTAGCGGGCAACTTTCAATTGATTCGCCGCAACCGCTCCGGGGTAGTAATTAAGCGCAACGCACAGGATGCTTTTGGTATCCGGCATCAGGCTCCCCGGATCCAGTCGCTTATCCAGATGATCCGCCATCCACTGCATTTCTCCGTGATACCCCAAGCCAAGCCACTGCGCCAGTCCATCCCGCGCAATCGTAATATGCTCAACGGGCAGCAGGCCGACTTTTAAAAAGCCCAAGGTTCGGGCTTTCTCTTCCAACATGGCATAAGTGGGCAGCATCGTCATGGCTTTATCATACCCGGCAAAATACGCAACGGCATCCTGAACCGGTTGCATTCGGTCAACCTGGCGCATTCCGATACCCACCGGCTTATGGCATAATGCGCCTAAACAACAAGCGAGGCACAAGGATGGACATTCTGGGGATTGGCGAATGCATGGTTCAGTTGGATGCGGAAGCTCCTCTGGCTTCGGCGCAAACCTATACCCGCCAATGCGGCGGGGATGTATTTAACACGCTGGCGGCGGCCTCCCGCTTGGGGAGCCGAACCAGCTTCCTCTCCCGCGTGGCCGGGGATGGCTGGGGGGAGTATCTTCTGGCGCAGTTCAACGTCTTGCAGGTGGGCTTCGAATATGGTGAAATCGATCCGCAAGGGGGCAACGGGCTGTATATTACGGCCATTAACCCGGATGGCAGCCACACGTTTACCTATTACCGTAAGGACTCCGCGGCAAGCCGGCTGAACCCGGAGATGATAACCCCGGAGAGGATCAATTCAACGCAAATGGTGTATGCCAGCGGCGTCACGCAGGGAATATCCCCTACGGCACGGCAAGCGGTGTTCAAGGCCTTTCAACTGGGCAAGGCCGCCGGCAAAACCGTCGCTTTCGATTTGAATTACCGCCCGGCGTTGTGGGACGATCCTGAGGAGGCGATTGCCGCGCTGGAGGAGATCCTGCCCTGCATCCATCTCTTCTTTCCTTCGGCCGAGGATATCCAACGCCTGTTTGGCTGGGAGGATCCGTTCCAGTTGTTCCAGGATGCCCGGTTTTCCCGCATTCCCATTATTGCCCTCAAGCAAGGCGCGGAGGGCGTCCTGATCCGTAATAAAATCGGCATCCACGCCGTGCCGCCCTATCCTGCGCCAAGCATTGTGGATGCAATTGGGGCAGGCGACGCTTTTAACGGCGGCTTTCTGCATGGTTGGCTGCAAACGCAAAATGCGATCCAGTCGGCGCAACTGGGGGCCTATGTGGCGGCCCAGAGCCTTTCAGCCCGCGGGCCGCTCCAAGGCCTTCCCTCCCGTATTCCCACCGCACACGGGCATAAATGACAACCGATGGTCTGATGTGCATCACTCTGGCTTCAGCGGTTTTTATAGCGTATGCGCAGGACTGAGGAACAGCCATGATTTTCTGTCCCCAACCGTATCGCTTTGTTTCAAACGCCATGCCGATAACGCGCTTTGGTCAAAACAATGATGATGCGAAAGCGCACCCATCTCACGTTTTTCGACCCAGGAAACAACCTGACGCTAAGCCTCACTTCCGGCCCAAGGCGGTTTTTCGTCCTGTCACGCCCTTTGTTTACCCTCTTCAATTCCGTTCCACCAGGGAGGCAGAGCGGGCTGCACACGCCATGGGGATTGAGACAGTCAACTTCCAGGACGACCTGGCAGCAGCCACGTATATCGTCAATGGGCTCCGGCGGTTTTACGACGCAGGGTATCCTTCCTTCAGGGCGATCATCCCCAGTAACGCCATTCCAAATGGCAGCCCCGCCGAAGTAAGCGGCGATACGTTGCGCTATAACCCAGGTTACGATTGGGCGAATATTCAGGGCCATCAGCGCGGGATGTTTGATGCCGGTTTGATCAGTTCCGGCCATCCCTATGCCATTATTGATCATGAGATGGGACACCTGCTGGAGAATATGCAACGGGCCAAACGCAGGCATTTTGCAACTTGGTTGAGCCGGCAAACCTTGACGGGGGAAACAACCCATCCGTTGCGATGTGATGCATTATCCCCGCAGGAAGTGGATCTGCTCTCGGCAAACGTGAGCCGGTATGCTATCAGCCAGGCTGATGGATCGGAAGTGGTGCCGGAGATTTTTTGCGGCCTGATGGGGGGTAAGTCCTATAGCGAAGCGGTGATGAACTTATATCAAAGTTACGGGGGCATCCTCAACCCGAATCCGGTATAGTTCTTGGCTTGGCGAGCGGATTGTTTTATTAAATCCGCGAGGTTAGGAGCGCACAAGGGTTTACAGAATGAGGAGTATAATATATAATTATTATATATTATACAAATGGTTGGGTTAGTAAACCTCGTTTCGAGGGAAGGGATTAGAAAGATGAGCAAAAAGAAAAAGAAGGCCAACAAAAAGAACACCCAAAAGGGAAAAGGGTTGAAAACAACCCAAACGAGCAAGGTCGAAAGCAGTTTAAACACCATAAAACAAGGCGGGCACAGCTGGCGTGTGCTGCCTGGCGAAAGCCCGGAAGCGTTTGCCGCGTTTCGAGAGGGGTTGCTGAAAAAGCTGAACCCGCAAGATAGTATCGAACAGATGTATGCCGAAGAAGCGATTGTTGATGCGTGGCGGCTCCAGCGCCTGGCCCGGTTTGAGCTGCACCAGTACCAGCATGCGGAAACCCTGCCCGAGGGGTTTGACTGGCAGGAAGCGTCTCGAAAAATGTCGTTGCTCACAATCCGCATCCAGCGCAGCCGGGACAAGGCTTTGCAAAACCTTCGGGAATATCAGGCCCAGTTTATGCAGGGCAAAGCCAATGCAAATAAACCGGCAGCAACCGCTTCGCATGGCAGCTCCACGAACTCTCAATGCACGACAAGTGGGGTTGCCGGGCAGTCGGGTTCGTTTCACCAAAGTGGAGAAAACCACGACTATAACAGCCATTCCGCTGTCGATCCCGAGTGAGTTTTCAAAGGAGACTTTCGCCTTCGGAACACAAAATTAAAATGAAAGATGATTTTCACCCGCTTCTTCATTCGTCTGTTCAAGTGGGCGTTTTGAAGCCGTTTAGCTATGCTATGCGCTTTACACACAATTGCCCCCACCCCAAAAGGGTAAAGGCAATTGAAGTCATTAGAAAAGGAAATAGAGAAAGGAAAAATTTGTTAGCCGCCAAACATCCCGCTAACGGAGCCGGTAATGGAGTGCCAAGCCCCTTGAAGCGCATTACCCAAGTGATGCAACTGAGTAGTGATAAAGTCCCAAGCGCCACCCATCATGTTAAAGGGGGCTTTAATAATATCGGTGCAGCACCCAAATTTGGGGGCTGCGTGTCCGGCTAGCCCTGCGCTAAAGCGGCTGGCTTGCGGGCCGGCGGCACGGTGTGCCCCTTGGCTGTGCTGCGATCGGGCGCTAGTTGTGTAATTCGGCGCAATTCCTGCGTTTACGCGAATACCCATATCGGGATCCCTCCGTTCTGTTATTCGTTTTTCGCTCTGTATTTCATAGTTCATGAAGACGGGTCAACCCTTAAAATTGTTAGTCCAACCCGGTTTATTAAGCAAGAGCAAAGTAAACTTTACATTCCGTTAAGCCGCAAGGGCAAGCGCCGTATATTGCCTTATCGGCCAGTCTCCCCTCCCCGGAAGTATATCCATCAGGCGAATAAATTTATAAATCGAAAAGACCTAAGATATGAGGTGTTCCGACAAGGGGTTTTTTAACAAGAGATAGGGAGAAATACACGTATGCCTGCAAAACGAAAAGGCGAGTCCGACAAGAAAACCAAAACCCGGCAGATGACCGTCCAGGAAGCCGGCCGAAAAGGAGGGCAAACCGTTAAGGAAAAATACGGCCCCGAATTTTATTCCCAAATCGGGCAAAAGGGCGGCGAGAAAGTACAGGCCGAAGCAAAGCGTTATCGCGAATTGAAAGCGATGGGCAAGCTCTAGCCGTAAGCGTAGTGTAGTAAAAACCAATTTAGGCAAGGAGGCTTTTATGCCAAGGAAACGTTCCTCTACATCGGGTTCCAAGGAAAAAAAAGGCGGGATGACCGTTCAGGAAGCCGGCCGTAAAGGCGGTAATACCGTTAAGGAAAAATATGGCCCGGAGTTTTACTCCAAAATCGGCCAAAAGGGCGGCGAAATCCGGGGCCGTGAAATTCACGAGGCCGCCGAGTATTTTCGCAACCACCCGGAAGAACGGGTGAACGTTTAAGCGGCCTACCGGGCAACGTCCACCAGCTAACAAAAAACGGCAAACAAGCTGAAGTTTCCTCTTTGGCTTGTTTGCTGCTTTCATCAAGTGCTATTGCCGTAAAACAAGAAGGCAATAGCACCTAGGTGTAATAATAAATACCCACTAGAGCTATACATTTTCCAGTAAAGCGGGTTTAAACTATCATAACAGTGGGTTCATGCATATAAACAGTCAAACGACATTACATTCTGCGGATGTGGCCCCTTTTCACCCAGTCGACTATCATACCCCCGCGATTGTAGCCCAATAAACAGTACAGCAGAGATTATTGATTGGAGGTTCCCAGATGCCCTCTTTCAATCCGTACAACTGGCCCGCTTTCCGGCGTTCGCCGGAGTTTATCCATGATGACGAGAGACACCCGGCCCTGGATAAGGAAACCCAGGCGGCCCAGCAATGTCTCAATCAATGCGGGCTTGCCCCCATTGCCGACAGCAACGGGCTGGATCTGGATGACTGGGAACTGGTCACAACGGCAACCGGTCGAAAATCAGCTTAAGCAATTACTTAAAAAACAGGTTGGTGAGTTTGGAAGGGATTTGAAAAATGGTGATGGATTACAGACTGAACGAAGCTTTGAATATGGTTGAAAACTCCCAGCAGGGGGCCAAAGTAATGCGGCTGGACGACTTTGGGCCACTGCACCACAATTCCGATGAGGTGCAGATGATTCTGGACACCCTCCACCACTGGGCGGAGCAATATCAGCTAACCAGCGGCAAAAGCATGATTTTGCCGTCGCAAGAAACCTTGGCCGGGGCTTTTCAGGTGTCCGAGCAAACGCTGCATGATGCCTTGGTTGAGCTGAAGCACCAGGGTTTTGACGTGTTTATTCCGGGCCGGTTTGGCCCCATTACGCTTTGGCGATCCCAAAACAATGGCGGGCAAAACCACCAGGAGCATAACCACAAAGCCTCCCGCTTCTGGCAGATCCAGCAGCTCTTTCAGCAATACACTAACCCCGCCGGAAACCATCTGCGCTTTAGCTAAGTAAAAAGGCTTGTGGCTTTTTACCAAGCGGTTTAAAAGCAGGTTGAACTGGGAATACCTTATACAGAAAATCATCTTCGTTGTTCGCATGCAATTTTTCTCATACAGTGGCCTTTATTGAATCACTGAAGTTAGTGGAAAGCGAAGATGAGATTACAAACGCACCAGGCGTCCTACCCACCCGCGAACGTTTTGCGCCCAGCATCGGCGAAGCGTCCTGGTGTACGCCTGGGAAGTGAAAATCCCACCACTGTTGCACGGCCCAAACATCTGTCAGAAATCGTATGGGATGCAATTGTTGTTAACCCGATTAAGCATGTTCTGCGAGGGGCCCGATATTATGTCTTTGGGCATCGGCGCCGGCAGGAGCCGCAGCATATCCCGTATATTTCACCTCGCCGAATACAATTTGTACCGGATTCGGTTCTGGAGAAGGCTGGTTGGCCTGCCAATGTCAGTTGCATCTATAGTTCCTCGCACCAAAATACTTTTTCACATGCGCAAAAATATGGTAAACCGGATTATGAGATGGTTTATAGTCGGCGGCTCATTGACAACCTTGGCAGGGCTGAGCATAAAACTCTTAATCAGGCACATATAGGGGCTAAGCGACAAAGAGGCAACCTGACGTTAAGACGGCTTGGACAAGAGCCGATAGCGTCGAACACAACTTCACAGTCCTGGCACAAGGATGTTCCGCGGAAACGTTATGTGCTTTGTATTACCGGCGATGCCGACCCCAATAATAAAACCTGGCCCTCCGCCCAATCCCAGATTGATTGTTATGAAAGCGCCGCCAAAGCATTCGGTAACGTGCTGGAACAAGCTTATGGACAAACACGAGGCAGTGAAGTCACCGTTTTTATGGCTCACCGTCCCAGTATGAAGCGTTTAAAGAAAGAGTTTGAGCGGCTGAAAACACTTGCTGATCCAGAGGCCGAACTCCTCATCTACTATGTGGGCCACGGCGGCCATAGTGGGGAGGATCAGAACCTGCCCCAGCAATTATTAGCCGCCCAAGGCAGCTACGCAGGTACCCTAATGTTGCAGCACTTTAGCAATACACAAACCCAAGAGAACACAATGCTGACGGAAGACAAGCTGAAAAAATGGATGAAGCAATACCTTATAGATTTCGGCGCAATTGAAGTGGTTATCGATGCCTGCCACTCGGGTAGCTTTGTGCTTTAAATCCAGGCTACAGGTTTAAAAAGAAAGAAAAACGGGTAGGTTATTAAAGCAACCACTGGCATGCTAAAAATTATCCGCGAGATGCAAAAATCTAAAAGTATGCCGGTAGTCAGACTCGAACTGACATGCCTTGCGGCGCTCGATTTTGAGTCGAGCGATCCAAACGGATTTCTCAATCGTCAAAACCCTTGTCCTAGTTCGGTTTTTACCTTTCGGCAAAAAGTCTCATCCGTGAGACTTTTGTTGTCTTGAGACTTTTTGAGACTTTTCTCACCTCAGAAAGTAACACGACATATATACAAGTACCACGAATCGGGCGCGTCTACCACCCCTGATTCCTGAAACCCTTAGAGACTGTTTGAGAAGTTGAAACTTCCTGAGATTTCCTCGTCCTCTTGACTGTAAAGAGGAGGGGAGAAGATGGCTTTGCAAGCAGTCCAGCGTTACCCAAGCGATCTCACCAACAAGGAATGGAAGATCCTGGAGCCGCATGTGCCGAAAGCCAAGTTTGGGGGGCGGCCATACGCCCATGACATGCGGCAGGTCATGAATGGCATCCTGTATGTCAAGAAAACGGGCTGTCCCTGGCGTTTTCTGCCGAAAGACTTTCCACCCTGGCAGACGGTCTATTACTATTTCAGGCTCTGGAGTCTCGACGAGACGCTGGAAGAGATGCATGCCGTTTTGCGGGGGCGGTTGCGCAAGAAGCTGGGCAGGCATGAATACCCCCGCGGCTGCATTCTGGATAGTCAATCCGTGAAAACAAGCAAAAAGGGGGACGCAAAGGCTGGGATGCGGGCAAGAAAGTGAAAGGCCGAAAGCGCATGACGCTGGTGGATACGGAAGGGTTCATTCACGGCCTGCGCGTGCATGAGGCAAGCATTCAAGACCCATCCGGCGCAAAACTCGCACTGTGGCCGCTGCGAGGCAAGATGCCCAGATTGCTGAAAATATGGGCCGACCAAGGCTTTGCGGGACGATTGGTGGATTGGGTCCAGCAATGGTTCAATGTCACGCTGGAAATTGTCAAGAAACCGCAAGACCAGAAAGGCTTTCAGCTATTGCCCAAACGCTGGATCGTCGAGCGCTCCTTTGCCTGGATGCTGGATGACCGCAGGCTGGTGGTTGATTACGAACGCTGCCCGAAAAGCTCCGAAGGCTTCATTTTTACCTCCGCTTTACACCACATGCTCAGGCGGCTGGCTCGCTAAGGGGCTTCTCAAACAGTCTCTTAGAAAACCGAGGATTTAGGGGTTTAGGAATTGTTACATTTGTCGATTATGGTATTAGGCTCATCAGGTAAAACCGTAGTCAACAAATAGGTGAAGCGTGAAATGTCCCCCTATGGCGAAAATCTACTGGATGATCTGGGATGGCAGATCCTTCATATTCTCTTGGTGGATGCCAGCCTGTCTTACCGTGAAGTGGGGGAGCGCGTCGGTTTGACTGGCTCTGCCGTGGGCGAGCGGGTTAAAAAGATGATGGATGCCGGGATCATTAAAGAGATCCGGGCCGTTCCAAACTTTGACAAGCTGGGCTTGCATATCACCGCGTTCATGAAAGTGAATGCAACCGGCGACAATATGTTGAAGCTCAAGCAAAGGATTCCAAGCCTGCCTGCCGTTCTGGAATGTCATGAAGTCGTCGGCGGAGAGTCCTTGCTTCTTAAAGTTGTGCTCCCCTCTTTACCTGCGCTTCAAGCTTTGAGAGACGACTTATCCGGCTATGGCCCGGTACATGCGTCCATCGTTTTGGATAGCACACCCTATAAAAGGGACTTTCGGGAACGCTAATGCCTAGAGTTCTCACTGTGAGCACTCTTGAATTTTTAAAGTAAAAAGCCGTTTTCGCTTTAAAAATTAAAGCAAAAATGCGTTTTTACTTTAAAAACTCAAGCATTTGCCCCAAAAGCTAGCGCCTGCTTGGCTTTACAGATATATTTAGTATGTACGGTGCACGTCGTAATAGATCCCAGATGAGAGTTAGCTGAGAGCGCCATACAGAGAGGTGATACAAGCAATCAAAAGATTTCCATTAGCTCACAATTTAGAAAGCCCGTCGGTCAGGTCAATCACTTGCATTCTGCTAAATCCAAGCTGGTACTGACAACAGATAGAGGCTAGAGCAATGGAACCGAAGAAACGATTAAGCTTTACCGATCTGATCCCTGTGGATCAAATCGTGCTCGATCCGAATCCCATCCGTGAGGAATTGGATCAAGACCATATCCAAGACATTCTCGATAGTATGAACATCCTTCCGATGGGACCGCTCGATCCGGTGATCGTCAAACCCATCGAAGGCGGGAAATACCAAATCATCAGCGGGAATCATCGGTACATGGCCATCAAGCAAGGCGGCTGGAAAGAAGTGCCTTGCCATGTCATCGAGCCAATCAGTGATGCCGAAGAGTTTCTAATGAAGCTGCATGCCAATACCAAGCGGAAAAACCTATCCGACTTGGAGGCTTGCGAAGCGCTAGCCCGTGAGAAGGTCATCTATGAGACCTGCTACCCACAAACCAAGCATGGCGCTCGCAATCGGCATACAGCCAAGAGTTCTCAAAGTGAGAACTCTAGCCCGGAACCCAAGGCGTTTGCCGATGTGAAGGCCAAGGCAATGGGCGTCGGCTCCTCTACCTTGCGCCGGGACATCCAGATCGGGCAAGTGGTTAAGGCCATTCCTGAGCTGAAAGAGGCCAAGGCCACCAAAATGGAAGCCTACGCCATCGCCAAGCGCAAGCCGGAAGAACAGGCGGTCGTACAAACAGCCCTACAGTTATCTGGCGATAAGCCAGAGACCTTGCGGCAATTCACCCGGCATGAACCGAAACAGCCGGAGGAAAGCCAGGGCGATTACTCCTACCGCTACTTCAAGGATGCCTTGCGCCTGCTCCGAAGCGGGATCGACTGGAACAGCGTGTGCATGGTCGGTCGGTTGTTTGAATACGAACAGGATGAGGTTTTCCTGCAACTTGCCGAACTCTGCCGCCAAGAGCATACGCGCATCAAAAAAGCTTCTACCACGCTCCGACAGCAATATAGCTGAAGATTCGCCGTTCGCCCACCTCGGGCGTTCGGCGGGTCCTTTTCCTTGAAAAGCTTTAGCAATTGAGAAAGCAGGTGCCCCCATGTCACCGCAAGATGACTACGGGTATGGCAGCGGCGTGGTGTCCAATTCGGTCATACACGATGCGATGGCCTGCCCGCATAAATACTACGTCAAGCATGTCCTCAACCAAGAGGCCACGGTTGAATCCAGTTATTTTACCCTCGGGAAAACCCTTCATACCATTGCGGAAGAGTTTTACGCGGACAGCGACTTGCTGAGCGCCCCTGAAACCAAGCAACGCAATTGGTGTATCGGGCAACTGCAAGCCCAATGGGAAAGCCTGTTGGGTGAAGATAACCACTTGCTGATTAAAACCTACCGCGCCCAATATCAACAAGCCATCGTGGATACCATTGATTGGGGCAAACGGTTCAAGAACAAAACTTACAAAATGCCCACTGCTACCGCCTATTGGGAAAGGACCTATGCTGATCAGTTTAAAGACCTGGAAGAGACGCTTGAGGAAATTAAAGCGCA